>JBGVMW010000085.1:0-4802 GCA_045125095.1 Lachnospiraceae bacterium | reverse complement strand
AATAATATGATTTTTACTGCTTTACAGGAGGAAGTTTTGATGAAGAAAGTTTTAGATACTTATTCAAGTAAAAACGATATAAATATAAAACAGATTGTAGCCTATAAAGATAACATACTTGAAATTGAAGAGTATAAAGATGGTTTTAAAAAGGACGATACAATGAATGTAATGAGTGTCACAAAATCTGTAACATCATTGCTGATAGGTATTGCCATTGACCAAGGTTTGATAAAAAGTGTAGACGACTTTGTGATGGACTATTACAAGGAAACTTACACTCCTAAAAGAGGAGAGCAAACGATATTTAAAGTTACAATTAAACATTTGCTTACAATGACAGCACCCTATAAGGGAAAGAGCGAACCTTGGACAAAGGTTTGTACATCGGAAGATTGGACACTGACAACATTGGATGTTTTGGGTGGTCGCAAAGGTATCACTAATGAATTCAGATATCACACTCTTGGTGTTCAAATCCTTTTGGGAATTATCAGAATTACAAGTGGTATGAATGTGCTTGACTTTGCTAACGAATATCTTTTTAAACCTTTAGGAATTGCACCAAGAAGCAATGCAGGTTGCGAGAGCAAAGAAGACCAGTTTGAGTATTTAATGAACAAAAACGACCATGGAAAGGTTTGGTTTTTGGACCCGACAGGTATGCCAACTGCAGGTTGGGGATTATCTCTTTCAGCTTTTGAAATGGCACAGATAGGTTTGCTGGTGCTTAATAACGGTGTTTATAATAATACCCGTATTATAAGTGAGAATTGGATTGAAATGATGACAAAATCCTACATATCTACCGATGAGCAATTTGGAAATCAGGATTATGGTTTTTTGTGGTGGCTTCCCCATAGAACAAGAGAGGTAATTGCCGCTATCGGTGATGGTGGTAATATTATATATGTTGATAGAAAAAATCAAATTGTAGTAGCCATAACTGCACATTTTAAGCCTATGGTTTTTGACAGAGTAGAATATATTGAAAAAAACATTGTTGAAGCATTAACAGAGAGATAAATTTCAGTTTGGGCACGAGTTTGCCGGTAATCAAAAGTGAATAAAAAATGACTTTGGAGCCATTGTGGAGAAATCTACAGTGGCTTTTTTCATGCAATGAATGGTAGGGGTACTAAAAAGTCCTTGACATTTCGTTTCAGGAAAGACAGCTAAGTCAATCCTTGTAAGCTGTGGTGCCAGACTGGCTCCATTCGATATCAAGGAGCTTCGAGAGATTACAGCTTATGATGAATTACAACTGGATACTATCGGTGATAAGAAAACGGCGTTGTTTCTGATTATGTCAGATACGGATGCCACTTTTAATTTCCTAATATCTATGGTGTATACGCAGCTGTTTAATCTCCTTTGTGAGAAGGCTGATGATGTTTACGGTGGAAGGCTTCCGGTTCATGTAAGGTGCCTTGTGGATGAGTGCGCCAATATCGGACAGATCCCTAACCTGGAGAAGCTGGTTGCAACCATCCGATCCCGTGAGATTAGTGCCTGCCTGGTGCTTCAGGCAAAGTCGCAGCTTAAGGCAATCTACAAAGATAATGCAGATACCATTATCGGAAACATGGATTCTCAGATTTTCCTTGGTGGAACAGAGAAGACAACGCTTAAGGATCTTACTGAGATTCTAGGTAAGGAAACTATTGATATGTACACCACAGGAAACACCAAGGGCTCACAGGAGTCTTACAATATGAATTATCAGAAGCTCGGCAAAGAGCTGATGAGTATGGATGAGCTTGCTGTTATGGATGGCAGTAAATGTATTGTGCAGGTGAGAGGTGTGAGACCTTTTCTCTCAGATAAGTATGACCTGACAAAACATCCAAACTATCCGCTGACAGCAGACTATGACAAGAAGAACTGGTTTGATATTGAGAAGTATTTAAACAGAAAGCTTGTCATTCATCCAAATGATGAATACGAAGTATTTGAAGATGGCGAAAGCAAGTAACCATCATGCGGCGTAGCCCAAGGGCGATTGTAAAGCAGGAGTCATAACCTGCCGCCGTATTTACTCCTGTAGAGGAGTATAGCGGAAGATTCCGCATTAATTAATGCAGCGCTGTACCGGAAAAGTCACTGCAGAAGACATCCGGCTTACAACTGAATATGGAACTTTTTTCAAGGGTAATTAACGAGAGTCACGGCCTGATCAGCCATGGCTCTTTTTTAATGCCCGCAACTACAAACAATCAATTTTTTTAATCACAAGGAGGATTTTATTATGGCATTTTTCAACTCAGCAGTAGGCGTACTTCAGACACTCGTTATCGCACTTGGTGCAGGTCTTGGAATTTGGGGTGTTGTAAACCTCATGGAAGGTTACGGCAATGACAACCCTGGAGCTAAGTCACAGGGCATGAAGCAGCTCATGGCCGGTGGTGGAGTTGCCCTCATCGGTACTACTCTTGTTCCACTTCTTTCCGGACTTTTCTAATCCGGCCTATTACCAACAAAAATCAGGAGGGGCAGTGTAACAAGCTGCCCTTCCCTGAGAAAGGAGGCAATCGTTGGAAAGTTTGTTAGAAAAACTGACTGATTGGCTCAAAGACATGCTGGTAGGTGGGATTATGGATAACCTCACATCTACATTTTCAACCTTGAATCAGAAGATTGGAGAAGTAACAGCACAGGTAGCACAGACTCCGGATCAGTTCCAGCCCACGGTTTATAACCTCATCAGGAACCTGTCGGAGAATGTGATTCTACCCATAGCAGGAATCATCCTTACGTTTATTGCCTGCTATGAACTGATACAGCTGGTCATCGCTCACAATAACCTGGCAAACTTTGAAACCTGGATCTTTTTCAAGTGGGTATTCAAGACCTTTGTAGCAGTAACACTGATTACAAATACCTTTAATATCACCATGGCAGTCTTTGACGTAGCACAACATGTGGTCAGTCAATCAGGATCACTTATCGCCGGAAGTACCGCAGTGGACGGTTCAACTCTGGCAACTATGCAAAGCACTTTGGAAGCAATGGATGTAGGGCCGCTGTTTGGCATATTCCTGCAGTCCTTTGCAGTGAAGTTCTTATTTGAGATTTTATCGATTCTGATCTGGGCTATTGTCTATGGACGAATGATAGAGATCTATTTGACCATTAGCCTTGCTCCGATTCCTTTTGCAACCTTTGGCAATAGAGAACAGAGCATGATTGGACAGAACTATTTGAGATCCCTTTTTGCTCTTGGTTTCCAGGGATTCTTAATCATGGTATGCGTAGCAATCTATGCAGCCCTGGTACAGACAGTTTCATTTTCATCAGATATCATGGGCTCTTTGTGGAATGTCCTTGGTTATAAAGTTATACTTAAGTATGCACAATAAATATTAAATAAGAATGTACAAATGTTATGATATATGAGTTACAAGGAGGGACTCATAATGATACTAAGGAATCAGATCATAACAAACATAAAAATAGAAAGTGTCAATGACCTGTACAAATTAAAACCATTTTTGGAGGATGGGACATTGAAGATTAATAAAAGTCAAATAGCAAGAGAATTGGAGGTTGATAGACGTACAGTTGATAAATACATAAACGGATATACAAAACCCGAAACAAGGAACTGCAATGATTGTATTACACCATTTTATGATATTATAGCTGAATTGTTATCAGACAGAAACCAACAAGTGTTTTACTACAGAAAGGTTTTATGGCAGTATCTTGTAGATAACCACGGCTTTACAGGTGTTTATTGTAACTTCTGCCATTATCTTAGAAAATATCCTGAATTCGATTCATATTTCAGAAAAGGCAGACCTTCCAACACCAATAATGTAACCGTTCGATATGAAACACCTATGGGTAAACAGGCTCAGCTAGATTGGAAAGAATCGATTCCGTTTACGCTTTCTTCTGGTGAAACTATAGATGTAAATATTTTCGTATTATTGCTTTCATATTCAAGATTCAGGGTGTACAGAGTTTCGCTTTCCAAAACGCAGGATATACTCTTTTCGTTTCTTGATGATGCATTTGAAACATTTGGCGGTGTACCGGATGAAATAGTAACAGACAACATGAAAACTGTTATGGATGAATCAAGAACAGAATATTCTGCCGGTAAAGTGAATAATAAGTTTCAGCAATTCGCTGATGATTATGGTTTTAAAGTTCAGCCGTGCATTGCAGGGCATCCCCATACAAAGGCCAAGGTTGAGGCTCCCATGAAGATACTTGATGAAATAAGGGCTTATAATGGGAAATTAAATTATCGGGAATTGGTTGAATTAGTAACAAGAATTAACAATCGTGTTAATGCACAGGTAAACCAGGGAACAGGAAGAATTCCGCTGATGTATTTCAACAAAGAAAAGGCCTTCTTAAACAGCCTGCCCGCTGATACCATAAGAAAGCCTTATCAAATCACCACAAATACCGTAAAAGTCAATCATTCAAGCATGTTTTACTATAAAGGATGCCAGTACTCTGTACCACCAGAGTACGTAGGAAAGATTGTTTCTTTACAGGTATATGATGGTTATATACATGTGTATTGTACCACAGAATTTATAACCATTCATCAACTAAGTTCAAAAAAATTGAATTATATTTCTGAACATTATGCTGCAATCGCCAGAAAATCCCATATTTTCAAAGACGAACACATAATGGACAGGGCAAAAGAAAATCTTGAGATTATAGGAAAGGTTTATGATTATGAGTAACAGTACATACAATCAGTTAACAGCAAATCTGGAACTGTTAAAGTTAACCCAGATGAAACTTCATCTTGATGAGATAAGAGACTTTGTAACAAC
>JBGVMW010000084.1:0-15787 GCA_045125095.1 Lachnospiraceae bacterium | reverse complement strand
GGATGCATTTATGAACACATTACCAGCATTTTTGAAAACACAACTTCAAGCCGCTTAAAGTCTGAACATTGACAATTGAATAGTTGCCAGGTATTGAATTTTCAAGGTACATAGCTAAAATTTATGTGCGAAGTTTGAATTACTTATTGTATTTCAAATTATAATCAAATGCTTCTCTTCTTGATATAATACCCATAACTTTCCAATATATAAATACATACCAAGTAAAACTAAAATCTTCTTCATACTTATATCGAAATACTGGGTCATCAGACTTTGAGCCTTTTTTATTAGCCGCATTTTGTTTACGAGTTGCTGGACGTAAGAACTCACAAACATTTATACCATGACTATGTAGCTGATGGTCAATTAATGGTAAATTACCTTTATCCACAACCAAGTCATAAATTGGGCAATTTTTTATTCCAAATTTTTCTCGGCAGACGATTACCCTATATTTACTTGTATCTTGTATATTATCATATACACTTCCTTTTGTCGGGTTTACACTAAAACTAAGCAGCTTTAATCTATCGTATACTATCCTGTCTAAAATACAAAAATATTTCAACTGCTCTTTCATTATGTGCTGAATTATTACAACAGCATACGGAGAATGTTCACTTAAATATGCATAATTTTTATTAAATATACTACCTTCCATTTCATCAACATAAAATCCTGCCTTTAGCAAGTCATTTTCCGCCAGCTGAATTTTATCTGTCAAACTTAAGTTCTCTCGCTCATATTTTTCAAACAACTCAATCATAGCAATTACCTCCTTCATGTTGTTTACAAAATTGATTTCATATCAATCAAACAGAAACAAAATGATAAGGCAATAATGATTAATGTTGACAATGAAGAAAGACCTGCACAATCGGCAGGTCTCCTTCAGGCATCACACACAAACAATTATGGCGTAGGAGCTGTATCCCAGCTCCCACAATCTATATTAAAAGCAGAGGACTTACTGCTTGGATACCCCATGAACATCAGCGTATCTGCGAATCAGCTCATTTACAATCACGTTGAAGTCAAGGTCAGAAATATATTTCTCCGACTCTTTATAACGCTCTCTCAAATACTCTACCTCCAACTCGGCATCATTTTCTTTCAAATAGAATCTGGAATAACAATAATACTGCACTTCCTGAATCATATCATGAATAAAGTACAACATACCTGTTGGAGCAGGCTTATCTGTTCCAGCCCAATTGAGCTTACGCATCGGTGCACCGATGCTCCTCATATCTACATCACGATAATAGATGCAATAAATTGCATTTTTCCCCTTGGTCTTAAACGAAAAATACTCGTTATGAACATCAATCATAACAAGTGGGGTCTTGTTATCGATGACTACCTCAAAGGAATAACCACTATTCCTCACTCCTGCAATTTTCATATCTCCATTCGCATTGGTATGGAATGAAGCATCAATAATCTTATATACCATAATTACAACTCCTTCCCATCATTGCAAAATCTTCCAATACCAAGATACAAATTAATCATCGTATGGATTGGAACTGACTCCTGAATATGGTACTCTTCCAGCAAATCCTCTGTGAGAGTACCTTTTATGAGGTCTGCCTCTCTCCAGTCCAGCTTGCAGAGCATAAAATGCAGATACTCCTCAATATGCCCATAGCATATCTTCACAGGGTTATGCTCCTTCTTAATAGAGCAAAGCATCTGCCAAGTGAACTCATCAAAAATACCCAACTTTGTTGTGACTGTCTTTGGCTCGGCAGTATTTGCGAGTGCCTCTGCATTAACTGTTGCTCCTACCTTGATAGATAGCTCTCCATCTGGCAGAATCAGACAGCACTCTGCGGAACTAAGATTATTAACGAGCATATCTGCCAAAAGAATCTTTGACATAAACTCTCGCATTTCCTCCTTACACGCAGAGTATGCCTGTACAGCCCTATTGTTAAGAACTGCTACTGACTCTTCATCTTCGTAAGCCAGCATGGCATTGTCGGCAAAATAGTTGCTGACTGCTGTTGATGCCTGCTCTGTTATTATCTTCTGTAATATTGCTAAATTATCCATGTAAAGTCCTCCTTAATTGTTAATTACCTTTGCCTATATTCAAAGACTCTCCAATCGCTGGCAATTGTCTAGGATTATCCAGTATTGAAATTATTTGCTCTTCAGCTTAAGTAATTTATCTCTATGTACTGATAATAATTTAACTATCCTGTCATCTTAAATTTGAAATTATCTTGTTAATTTCTTATAAAACTTAATAAAAGGAGCTGTATAAACAGCTCCTCATTCCTAACACCACTCGTCTAAATCAATACCATCAAAACTACCATCTTTCACATATATAATAACAACATCCTGTTCAACATCATTTATTGTCACTTTACTTGTATATCGTCTGTCATCCTTAGTTCCTAATAACTTAGCATCTTTTAACTTATTTAATGCAACTTTAACTGAAAAACCTTTCTCATCCAAAATCCTCTCAATCGAAGATAGTCTAAACACAATCTGTCTATCCATTACTACACCATTAACAGTACGCTTACGATATGCAGAACGGGTAAATCCTTCTTCTTCTGGATTTAATGAGTATACATTATTCTGTGACTTACAGCCATAATACTCACCTTCAGGGAATAAATCTCTATGCATTCCATAATGTTCTAATAATGTATCATATACACGCTGAGCCATATTAGCTTCATCCGCATTTGCAACAACAATATGCATATAGCAAAAATCGTATATCTTCTTAACATCCAATTTAATATTCAATACCTTATTTACAATTTCTGCTGCTAAAATAAACAATGTAACATAATCTGCAACCCTTGGAATAATAGATATCATAATCTTATCCTTTTCAATACGCATCTCAACGTCCCTGCTGATTTCGCTCCATCTAGTTTTCCAAAGCTCTGTATTCTTTAATAATTCTTTCGCTATTAATTCAGGTAAAAACCCATAATTATATCGCATACATCTTTTTATTTCATTTGCCTGTTCCTTAGATGCTGTCCATGTAACATTAGAAATCTCAATACATCTAGCTCTAATTCCTTCGTTGCTTGAACATTTTCTCAACAACGAAACCTCGCCGCTTGACATTATCACAGTCGAAAATGAAGCTGACTCTTGCAATCCAACACCACCTGCTTTAACCCTATCCTTCTCCTCTCCATTACCTAACGAGTATACAAATTCATCATACTCTTTTCTTTTGGCTGAAGATAATTCGTCTATACTTACTGGATAGCCCATATTATTTCCAATTCTCTTTATCAATGCAACAAGCGATGATTCATGCGTTAACCAAAAGGCTTTCTTCTTTGCTGGATTAGAACCAAGCCCAGCATTTAATTTCAATACTGTAGACTTACCACTAGTACTTCCTCCATGCAAATGAAGAATAGGATTATCCAAATCAACTCCCCAAAAAGTTTTTACAAATGGTAACACAGTTGCACTTGCACTAAAGGCAATTACAGCCTGCATAGGAGACCATTCCTTAATATCTAAAATTTGCTTTTTTATCATAGTAACAATATTTTCAATACTTCCTTTAGGTTTAATGTCTAATGCTCCATCATACTCTGACTGAATATCATCTCTCTCTGAAACCGCTGTATCACCATAAAACACCAATTCTTTATCATCAAGCAATTCCCAACCTAAATTATCATGCTTACGAATTATCTTTAATACATGCTGCATAGCAGATTTGTTGTAAGATTTCATTAGCTGTTTATATTGTAATTCAGAATCTTCACATATCCCATTATTTTTAAGAATCTGATTTCGTAAGCTCTCAGGATTAATCTTCGTAATCTCCATCGATACTGACTTTTTCCCTCCTAATAAATAGTCAGGGAAAGAAAATGTTAATATTGGGGCTTTTCCTTTTTTTACTGAAACATTATCAAGCACTATTGCCTTTACCTCTTCCTGAACCTCGCTTTTATTTACATTAGTTACCTTCACTTCATTGTTTTTTGTTTTCATTGCATTATTATCCTTTCTAAAATAGTCTTTCAAATATAGTTTCTAAAATACAACATGTTGTTTTCTCAAGACTGACTTATAACTATCAATTCTTGATGATACCATTATGAACTTTTTTATATTACCGTTCTGTCATAACTGGAAGCTTCGTAGCCTTATAAAACCTCGGTTTCAAATTTTAATTTTTTCCTCATCGTCTGAGATGCATTAATGCCACTTTATCAAAAATCAACTCGCGATTATCAATTCTTGATGATATCATTATGAACCTTTTTGAGTTTTTCCTCTAACTTACTCGAAAGTTATACTTCCTATAAAGTCTAGGTTCCTGATAAATTTTTTTCTCTAATCGTCTAGGCATAAAAAATAAGGGTATTTCTACCCTTATTCCTTCTTTAATATCTATAGAAACTGACCTATTGTTTTTTTAACATCTGTGTAAAAATCCTCATATCTATATTTCTTAAGATATTTATAATCACCCAAACCATATCCACTTGTATAAAAATCAATTTTATATCGCTTTTGAAAATCAGCATCAGAAATCTCCATAAAATCGATTGTAGTAATAAATATTATGCTGTTTGGCTTATTTCTATCTTCATCCCTGTATCGATAAACATACAACTGCCTGTTTCTTGATATTTTTGCCAAATCATCATACAAACTTCTCATATTATTGACGCTACTTTCATACTCCTCAGGCTTGGTATCATCTTGATTTTGTTCGGTAACCCCCTCACTTTGTTTTATACCTGCTTTTTCAGCTTCATCACGACTTACACCATACGCATAGATTTCAATCGGAATAGTTTTGTCACCAGTTCTTGATTCACTATATAAACTATTTTTCTTCTTATTTAGCTCGACAAAATTCTTCCATGATAAAATCCAGTCTCCATAATATATTGACAACACAGAAAATAATTTTTTATACCATTCAAAATTAAAGTCAAACCTTTTCTCTTCTCTAAGATACTTCGGCACATCAATAAACAGTAAAGCATTATTAGAATTTTTAATAAAACTATCATAACTAATTATATCAGCAGTATCATCACATATATCTATAATATTATCATATAATTCTTGTATTTCTTCCTTAAATTCATTCAAGTTAATCGAAAATCTTTTTGCATTATACAATTTTGATAATTGCTTAATCGACTCCTCATAATCATCATTCAAAAAATCTTTAACTCGATTTATAGTAATATTACTTCTTAATTCATTTGTGAGATATTGTATGGTTTCATTTTCATCATTTTCTAATTGAACAGTCTTTAATTTACTATCCATCCAATACTCCGTCACAAAGTATTGTTGAAGAATAAATAACGCTGCAAACTTATATACATCAAACCCAAATGGCAAACCATTAAATAAATTATTATGAATTGTTTCTATCGAAAGACTTCGTATCAAAAATTCTCGCCTTACTGTTATATCGATAAATTCCTCGACCTTATTTAAACTATTGTTAGAATGCATAATTGCATATTTTATTTCTTTCAATTCCTTGCACACCCACAATTGTTTCTGCAAAGCATAAACAAATATTAATAACAGTTTATAATTTTCCTCACTTACAAAAGTCTTTGCAGAATCATATCCATTCGCACAGAGAGCTGGTATAAGACCTAATTTTCCATTCATATCTACAAAGGTATCTGTAAGTATTTTTGAATAGCAAACCATGTGATGAATCATTGCTCTAAAAATTTCATTCGCTTCAACCTCAGCATGATTGAAAGGTAGCTTAAGACAATCATATTTTAATTGACGAACCTTCATATCTGGCGAATACATATTCCAATGTTTCTTTCCAAATATATCAGCAGTCAATCCCAATTTTTCTTTTAGCAAATAGCCTTGCGAATACTCTGGCTTTTTTGTATTGCTTAAATACTGATATATCATCAAATACACCAAGTATCTAACCCACAACGGTAAATACTTTTTGGCTTTATAGACCTCTTTACCACCAATTTGTAAATCAATAATACCATCTCGCAAAATATCACAAGCAATGTCAATATCTTTCTCCGCCAGAATTTTATCAATAAGTCTTTTTGTATTTTGGATAATATCAGTATTATTACCTTCAATATCTTCCGTAAAATATCTAGACATCTCATTTATAACATCATCTCTTGTATATATCATGAACTACAATCTCCTCTACTAAAAATCGTTGGGATTTTGGGATTTAACATTTACTCACGCTCTTATCCTCAAAACTATGGGATTTTGGGATTTGACACAAAACTAATCAAACGAGCAACGTACCACCAAATACATCTTACAAAATCCGAGAAGACTTCTCGGATTTTTCTACTACAAATTTCCGAAACAGTGTTTCGGAAATTCTGTCCTGCTATACCAAATAAAACTTACGCATATTTTCCAAAGTATCACCAGAAAAGATTTCATTCTCTAACATAATTTCTACTCCTCTATAATCTCTATGACAAATCTCTGGGATTTTGGGATTTACTCCGTTCCAAGCTCAATCTTATTCTCTCTTTCAATATTATATGGGATTTTGGGATTTACCAAAAGCCACCAGAAATGAACATATTTGGCTGTTCTAAAAACGGTCATTCCTGCCTGAGTAACAATTGGGTCACCAGCGAAATACTGTCTATATAGTCCGTATAGTCTGTGAGAGTATTGCGGACACAATATATAGATTAGAAAACCGTACTTTTCACAATATATTGTGGTGCATATTTTCTAAGCATAATAGGATACGAAATATTCTACTGCATTTTCCGGGAAAAATTCTTTGAATTCGCCGTAGAGCTGTGCGGCTAATGTCTTGTTGTGGGCAATAATTAATGTTGGCTTCTGTAATTGTTCAATAACGTTCGCCATGGTAAATGTTTTTCCCGAACCAGTAACACCTAATAAGGTCTGGAATTGGTTGCCTTCTTTGAAGCCCTGCACCAACTGCTCGATGGCTTGGGGCTGGTCTCCGGTGGGCTTGTATTCGGAATGTAAGATAAATTTGTCCATGATTCTTCCTCCCTTTTATGCAAATAACTTGCATAATTATTTGCATCCCTTTCCTTACTGTCACCAAAATTATAGCTATTATAACACATATATTTTTAAATGTATAGCAAAGTATGAACATTTGTTCTTTTTATCATTTACGCTCTATACAATTATTTTTAACAACAGCCTTCGCTTACTTACACAATTTTTTCGTCCCCCCAAAAAAACATTTCAAACGCAAAAACAGCCCAAATGGTCATTATCCATTTGAACTGTTTCAAATTCATGCGCATCCAATTATATATACCAGAAAATTTCAAGTATTACATTCTACCATAAGCCGCTGTATTTTCTTAATATATCGTTTTGTAAATAACTAGTATAGAAAGAAATGAGAAAACACTCTACAGTTCTCCCACCATCTCCATCACCGTCTTCCCAAGAACCGGATGTCTCTTATACGGAGCAATCTGCGCTAACGGCTTCAATACAAAGTCACGGTTTGCCATATCAATGTGGGGCACAATTAGATCCGGCTGTGAAATAATTTCATCATCATAAAAAATAATGTCCATATCCAACGTTCTAGGTCCCCAGTGAATTTCCCGTGTCCGGTTGGCAGCCTGCTCGATTTCATGAAGCCTGTCTAACAACTCCTCCGGTGTCAAAAGGGTTCTCACCTCCAGACAACCATTTAAAAAGGTATCCTGTTGTGTATACCCATATGGCTCTGTTTCAATGTAATCCGCACTTGCCACCACTTTACAGCCAGCTGTTTCATTTAGTGCTTTCACACTTTCATCTAAATATTTCTTTTTGTCGCCTAAATTAGAACCGATGGCAACATATGCATGGTGCCAGCCACGTTCAATGCTCACAGCCACCGTCTCTAAGGATAGTCCAATAGGCGCCCAAGGCTTTTTGATTGTAAGTTCTATTTTTTCTAAATTCGATGTATCAAGAAGAAGGTATTCTGCCACTTTTTCTGCGGCTGTCTCAATCAGCTTGTACGTGTGTTCCTTCATGAATTTTGTAATGCGCTGGCAAATTTCACCGTAATGAATGGACTTTGTTAAGTCCTCACTTTTAGCTGCCTGTCTGGTGTTGGTATACAATACCGCAGAGACTAAAAACTTCTGTCCCAGTACGTTTTCTTCTTTAAATACACCATGGTTACAAAATATTTCCAGATTTTCAATATATATCTTATCCATTTTTATCCTCCCACTCCGTATGTATTATCAGGTAATTGCACCGTCTGTAAATTGTAAGAAGTGCCTCTGTGAGTTTACGGAAGGTCATCGCTCTACGCCTTTTGAATTGCTTCTGCCATCTGAATTGCTCTTTTATTTGCTTTTACATTATGCACTCTGACAAAATCACAATGATTCTGCACCGCCCAGATAGTTGTCACTAACGTACCTTCCTCACGCTCTGTTACTGGCAAATCTAATGTTAATCCAATCACAGATTTGCGTGAAGTGCCCAACAATACCGGATATCCCATTGCAGTCAGCACGTCCAAATGATTGATAGCTGCCAGATTCATTTCATAAGTCTTACCAAATCCAACCCCCGGATCCAGAATGATTTTATCCTTTCCAATGCCGGCTTTTTGTGCGATTGCTATGGTTTCCTCCACATCCTTCACCATATCTGTTAAGAAATCATTGTAATCCGTCTCCTTGCGGTTGTGCATTAAGCAGCAAGGGACATTGGCATTTGCAATCACTTCAGCCAGTTTATCATCATACTTTAACCCCCAGATATCATTGATTAAGTCTGCCCCTGCTGAAACAGCCGCCTCTGCAACTTTACTTTTATAGGTATCAATGGAAACCGGCACATCAAAGTTTCTTTTCACCGCCTCAATTACCGGCAGCACACGGCTCATCTCTTCCTCGTCACTAAGCAGAGTATATCCAGGTCTGGTAGATTCTCCACCAATATCGATAATATCAACGCCATCCTCTACCATTTCTTCTGCATGTTTTAGTGCTGCATCTATATCAGAAAATTTTCCACCGTCCGAAAAGGAATCCGGTGTAACATTTAAAATTCCCATCACATATGTGGTTACTCCTAATTCAAAATTACGACTTCCAATAAACATATTCTCTTTACCTCCAAATTATACAGTAATGAGCTAATTGCAAAATACTAAACCATCAATTTCAAATTCTTTTTCTCTGCTGACCAATCGCACTCCTGTTCTGCCTTACAACAGAAGCAATCTCTCGACTTCTTATCCGCACGGTACAATACCCCCCGTAGCGTTTTTTCTTTTGCAACTTCCTTATTCCTGTGATTACGAATAGCGTCCACAATCTCATCCTGTTCCGCTTTATCAAAACCACACTCCGTAAGAATCTCTGGTGCTAACTCTGCACTTGCCAGCTCATGTGGAATCTTTTCTAAATATTGCTTATGCCTTCCAATATCATGCAGTAATGCAGACGCATAGAGCAATTCCTTTTCCACCAGAATCTGTTCCTCTAAGGCAATAATCCACCCAATGCGCGCCACATCCAGAAAATGCACCATATCATGATGACAAAAAATTCTGTCCTGCTCACAGACTTCAATCTGTGTATAATACTGCTGATAAGAAGGATGTTTCCTGATTTTATCACAACGGTTCATTATCGTCTTACCATCTCAAAAAACTGGCTCTGTAGTTTTTCACTACTCTCAAAGCATCCTCTAACTGCAACCGTCACTGTCCGGCTCCCCGGCTTTTTAATACCACGCATTGTCATGCACATATGCTCTGCTTCTAACATTACCATTACACCCTGTGGTTCTAAATGCTCCATCATGGCATCTGCAATCTGTCCGGTAAGATTTTCCTGAAGCTGTAATCTTTTTGCAAATACATCAACAGTTCTTGCTATTTTGCTAAGCCCTGTGACCTTTCCATTCGGAATATAGGCAACATGAGCTTTCCCATAAAATGGAAGCATGTGATGCTCGCACATGGAATAAAAGGTAATGTCCTTTTCTAACACCATTTCATTTGTGTTTACGGTAAATGTCTTCTGCAGATGGTCTGCCGCATTTTCGTACATACCGCCACACAATTCTTCATACATCCGCGCGATTCTATCCGGTGTTTCTAACAGACCTTCCCGGTTCGTGTCTTCTCCAATCCCTTCTAACAGAAGCTTCACGCCTTCTTCTATTTTTTTCTTATCTATCATTTTAAGACCATGCCTTTCTATCTTTCTAACATATACTACATTCTTGCTACTTTTCCATTTGTTATGTTGTAGTCAATTGGCTTCCCATCATGTAATACATTACTGTACTTTTCACACCCTTACTCTATGATTTCCCGTCTTTGCAGCCTGTTCTGCTAGCTTTGCAAACTCGCCAATATAGGACAGGGAGCCATAGGCAAGAACCATACCATCCTCTCCACATAACAACTGCGCCATTTCAAAGGCTTCCTTCAAGCTACCAGCCGAAGTAACACTATTATGATACTTCATGGCGGTTTTGGCAAGTTCTATGCCTGGCAGGGAACGCTTGTTATTCGGTATTGTTATAGTGATGACAGATTCCATAAGAGGAAGTGTATATTCTAATACCTTTTCATATTCCTTGTCTGCAAACATACCAACAACTGCAATGATTCGTGTGCCAGAAAAACATTCTTTAAGTGTCTTTACTAATTCCAAAGAGGCATCTTCATTATGAGCACCATCCACATACACCACTGGCTTATCACTTACTTTTGTCATTCTTCCAAACCAGTAGGTGTTCCGAATTCCATTCCGCATATCTTCTTCCTTCACCGGAAATTGACTATTCAGCGCAAGAATGGTTTCCACTGCGGTCACTGCATTTTTTATCTGGCAGGTACCTGGTAAGGTAATTTCCAGATTATCATATCCTTTATAAGAGAATATCCTTCCCTCTGTAGTAACTTGCTTTGAGACTACCTCTTCATAACCTGCCACTGTAAGAGGAATTCCCTTAGTGCCACATTCTTTTTCTAACACCTGCATCACTTCAGGCTTCTGTTTCACTGACACAGCAATGGTGTTTCCCATAAGAATACCGGCTTTTTCACTGGCGATTTCTGCAAGAGAATCTCCTAAAAATCCCATATGATCACGACTAATTGATGTAAATACACAACACAACGGATTCTTTATTACGTTAGTGGCATCTAACCTGCCACCAAGCCCCGTCTCAATTACTGCCAAGTCACACTGCATTTCCTGAAAATACAAATACGCGACTGCTGTCTCCACTTCAAAAGGTGTTGGATGAGCAAATCCTGCTTCTACCATATTATCACACACTTCTTTTATCCGTCCCATGATAGCGGCAAATGCTTCTTTTTCTACAAAACGTCCATTTACCTGAATGCGCTCTCTGTATTTTAATAAGGTCGGGGATACATAACGACCGATTCGGTATCCCGCTTCCTTATACACCTCTGCAAGATAGGCAATTACAGAACCCTTTCCGTTCGTTCCTGCAACATGAATACAGGCAAGGGAGTCCTGTGGATTCCCTAACCTGTTCATCAGCTCCTGCATAGTATCTAATCCCAGCACACTGCCATAACAGCTTATCTCCTCAATATACTCCCTTGCCTGCGAATAATTCATAATGTTGCCCTCTGCCTGTCCTATCTATTTTGTATGAAATACAATTTTCTTTGTACGGTTTGCATGATACTTTTCTTCACAATATCTACAACGGTAAATTCGTTTCTCACTGTCTGTTAAAATAAATACATGATCCAACCCCTGCTCAATGGATGTAATACATCTAGGATTTTTACACTGAATTACATTTGTAATCTTCTGAGGAAGCTTCAAATTGCGTTTTTCCACAATAGCATTATCTTTAATCACATTTACCGTAATGCTGTCATCAATAAAACCTAACACATCTAAATCTAAATTATCAATGCTGCATTCTACCTTTAAAATATCCTTTTTTCCCATTTTATTGCTCCTGGCATTTTTAATAATTGCCACACAGCAGTCTAATTTATCTAATTTTAAATCATGATATATAGAAAGGCTTTTTCCTGCCTGAATATGATCTAATACAAAGCCTTCCTTAATTCCACCTACATTTAACATAGTTACACCTCCCTGCTATTCTCCGTCGTCTTCCACATGAATTCCAAGCAAAGTAAGTATCAACGCCATTCTTGCATACACGCCATACTGCACCTGTTTGAAATACACAGCTCTTGGATCCTTATCTACTTCTACAGAAATCTCATTCACACGTGGCAATGGATGCATGACTAACATATCTTCTCTCGCCAAATCCATCTTTGCCTTATCTAAAATGTAGAAATCCTTCATTCGTACATAATCTTCTTCATTAAAGAAACGCTCTTTTTGCACACGAGTCATGTAAAGCAAATCAAGGGATGGCAATACATCCTCTAAACGAACCACTTCTTCATATTCGATTCCATTTGCTTCTAATACTTCCTCACGGATATAACCCGGAAGCTTCAGTTCCGGTGGAGAAATTAATACAAATTTGATACCGGTATAGCGAACTAAGGCATTAATTAATGAATGCACTGTTCTGCCAAATTTTAAATCTCCACATAAGCCTATGGTTAAATTATTTAATCTGCCCTTTAATGAGCGAATGGTCAACAAGTCTGTAATGGTCTGTGTCGGATGCTGATGTCCTCCATCACCGGCATTAATAACCGGAATAGTAGAATTCATGGAAGCAACTAATGGTGCTCCTTCCTTTGGATGGCGCATGGCACAGATATCTGCATAACAGCAAATCATTCTTATGGTATCTGCCACACTTTCTCCCTTAGCTGCTGAGGAACTTCCCGCAGAAGAAAATCCAATTACATTACCACCTAAATTCATCATAGCTGCTTCAAAGCTTAATCTTGTTCTAGTGCTTGGCTCATAAAAACAAGTCGCTAATTTCTTTCTGGCACAGGCATCCTGATAGCGCTCCGGATGCTTTTCGATTTTAATTGCCAAATCTAACAACTCGTCTAACTCCTCTACGGAAAAGTCTAATGGACTCATTAAATGTCTTACGCTCATATTTACCTCTATTCTGCCGTCTAAACGGCTTTTCTACTACCATTATTTCATACAAACCGAACATAACGTCCGGGAAACTAATGTACTAGTTTTTCCCGAACGTTACCTTTTTACACTTCATTTACTTATAACTAACCAAATCAGCAACCGTTTTTCTCTTTGGCGCTTCTGGTTCCTCATCCGGATAACCAATTGCAATCAAAGCTGTCATCTCCTGTGTCTCAGGCATCTCAATCAGTTCTGCCACCTTGTCATAATCAAAGATACCCATAATTACACTGCCAACACCATAATTATGAGCAGCTAAACAAAATGTCTGAGTTGCTACACCTGCATCAAACATCTGCCAGGAATCGCCCTTTACTGTGGTGAACGATCCATCTCTTTCATACCCACAACGATTTTTAATGATTGTTACAGCTACTACTGCAGCAGCTGACCGTATTGTTTTTGCATTAAAATCATTGGTACATTCTGATGCAATTTTTTCCATCATTGCCTCATCTTCAATTACCACATATCTGGCAATCTGTGTGTTCTTCCATGATGGTGCCATAGATGCTGCTTCTACAATCTTTTCCACAACTTCATGAGAAACCTTCTCATTCTTATACTTGCGGATACTACGTCTTCCTTCGATACATGCAATTGCTTCCATCGTTATTCCCCTTTCGCTTTGTAAAAAATGTTATGTAGGTTACGAGTTTTCACTCTTTATGCATATTTGTATAATCGTACCATATCAGCCCCCAAAAAACAATACAATTTCACAAAATTACTTGCATACTTTCTGGTAATCCGCTATAGTATTATAAGAAATAGATAATCTATTGTTGGGATACATAAGGAGGTTTACCTATGGGATATACAGAAAGAAAACGCATTTTATTTTTCGGGTTGCCTTGGACATTTACCAAGTACACCATTGAAGAAGAAAGCATTACTATTAATCAGGGATTGTTGCGTACAGTGGAAAATGACTGCTATATGTATCGCATACAGGATACGGTTTTAAAAGTTGGATTTTTTGAGAGACTGTTTAAACTTGGAACGATTGAGTGTATTACCGGAGATTCTACTCATCCGGTGTTGAAGTTAGAGCATATTAAAAATGCAAAGGAAATCAAGAATTTTATTAGCAAGGCTTCGGAGGAAGAACGTAGGAAGAAACGTACTTTGAATACGGTGGATATTGGAGCAAATGAATCTGTCGAGGTTGAGGAATAAATTATAAAGCCTGTTACGCTCGAAAAGCTGGATGTCTTGGTGTCCCCTTTGAGGATACCAGGACATCTGAACACTTTGTCTATGTGAGATGTCTAAAAGATTTCTTAACATCTTAACATCAGATGCTTTGCTTTCTTCTTGGTATGGATTACCATAGGTTTGTCATCGACCTTTTTGATTTTCAATTTTCTCACCTTCTTTCTACATCCATTACCCAAAAAAGGGGAAAAAAATAGCCATCTGGATGGTTATCCAAATGGCTTATGTAAATAATCTTTAATTTTTTAGTATATTTTCAGATACTACTAACACATACAAAACAAGATGTTTCTTATCTGTCAACAAACCTACAACCTGGAAGTTGTAAAACAGCAAGTACTAAAGCAAAAAAACTTCTTTTCTTCATGGGGACACCTCCTATTTTTTATAACACTCATCAGGTTCATATTTTGAAACTATATCAAGAACGTAATCAGTAGAAACAATCATGAAATGAATTAATTTATCCTCATCCATAAAACCACCTGCTTGTTCTTTAATCCATTTTATATATGGTGAATTAGTAACTTTAAAAAAAGACCAATTGGGAAATTCTTTTCTAACTTGTTGCCATTCACCAGCAATAAATTTAAAACGCACTTCTTCCGTTGAGCGACAATAACTTTCCACATCTGCCCATCTAATTGAAAACAATTCAAGTTCATTATTTTCAAGAATAACTGTTAAACCATCAAAATCATCACTTATAGATTTTATATTTAAACCATAACTATTTATATTTTTTAAAATATCCCATTTTACGATTTTAGTTTCTATAACTATCACCCACATTTCTCTATTAATATTATAGTAATACCTGAATCTGTGAAACTCAGTTTTTTATAAGCAGGAATTTTACACCGAAAACGGATTTTCACGCCAGAGCAAAGCGGTTATAAACATCCATAAAAGCCTGACGCCATATATTACTTCGACCCAATGCCAGAACCACACGCCGTCCATGGGTTGTCACATGTCCGGCTATCTGAATCAGATTGCAAACCATCCTCGATAAGAATGCCCAGATTTTCCGCAACATCATTTCCGGAGTCCATACGAATGAGCAATTGTTTGTCGGTAAGTTTATGGCTGTATTTTAAAGTCTGACGCAGAAATTCAGGGGTATTGCACTGACAATGCTGGCTACCCTCACGAAGTTCTGTATTTACAAGGAAACCTTCTGTTCCAATGTATGCCATCATTGGGGCATAACCAACAAAGCCTTTATAAGTGTAGGAAACACCTTCCTTGCGGGTTTTTGAATTATCCATAGGTGTAACATCAAGGTCAACAGGAACCAGATCTGTATCAAGAGGTGTAGGCTTAATGTTATAAGAGTTGAACATTTCAACATTTGCATCAAGGATTTCCTTTCTGAGAGAAGAACCGATATCATCCATTCTCTGGCGTAATGTCTCAGCGGACGGAATAGTTCTTGTAATCCCAAGTGCAAGCTTGTA
>JBGVMW010000083.1:0-3885 GCA_045125095.1 Lachnospiraceae bacterium | reverse complement strand
CTTGACAGTTCAAAATAACTCAATCGAATTTCACAGGGGTAGTTTATCCTTTTTTACAGGTAATTTGATTGATTTAAAAAGAACTGAAACAAGGTTTTGTGATTTTGAGCATTTTATCTGCTCGTGAATAATTCAGGTTTAATTATCAGATAAACCAAAACTGATAAAATGAAAGCTTTCAAAAAATTCAAATTTAAGGAGGATAATATTATGATTAATGAATATTTGAAGATGATACTAAATAACGGATATATAGGTTCAGACAAGGACTTTAGGGTGTTCTGGCTATGTCACGATATACTGGATGACAAAGACCCTTATGACATTGATTACAATGCAACCTTTACCCCTTCCATAGCTGTTTTACTAAGAGAAGGTGTTGCCACACTTCTTATAGAGCCTGTAAAAGAATCCGAGCTTACACTTGACAGCTTTTGCAGATATACCTGTAAACACAATGCTTCCATTCTGTTTAATGACTATAACGGAATCTGCTACGATACTTACGCAGATTTACAGCTAAGCTATGTTGAAAAGCAGCTGGATTATTACAAAACAGTTCTGCCAAAAGATTTTGAAATCGCAATCGGGGAACTGGATGAAATGTGCCAAAATGCAGAAGACTGGGAAGCAGGCAAAAACTATACACACTTTCTTGACGAGGGAAGTATTTTAGTCGAAGGTTTTCCGGTCGCTGATGGTTACTATGGCATATATGCTGACTTTGAAGTATTAAGCGGCTATGAAGTAACAGATAGTAAGACGGAAGCAGAATATTTCAAAGATTTCAAAGTAAAAATCAATTCTGTATATGCAGAAAAAGTATGGTAAGAGGAGGAACGGATTATGAGAGAAAAATTAAAGGAAATACTTAATAGAGGAGTTATTAGAAATGAGGAAGATTTTAGAATCTTCTGGTTATTCCACACTTCTATAGATGAAATACTGCCTATAGAGCATATGCCACCAGTTATTTATGCAGATTTATTATATGGCATTGCATGCATTGGAGTACACACTATAAGAGAATCTGAACTTACAACAGAATCTATGTGCAGATTTTACTGTAGCTCAAATGAACCTATTATGTTTTTTGACTATAATCACAAGGAATATCCTTCCTTTGAAGCTCTACAGACTGCCAATATGGAAAAGATATTAGAGGAACATAAGAGGTGGATAGGTGATGAATTTACAATCGGATTTCTCAATTCCAGATGCAATAATCCGGAACAATGGAAAAATGGCGGCAATTACACAACAATTATGGCTGAAGGGTGTATTCAAATTGGGCGTTTTGAAATAGGAAATTCTTATAAAACCATGTATGCTAAGATTAAGCCTTTATCTGATTATAAAGTCGTAGAAAACAAATACTGTGATGAATATGAAGACTGTTATGTACTTGTGGAAGATGTTTATATTGAAGATGCAAAGGAGGAGTAGCTTATGGATTTAAAATTTAGAAATTTACGAAAAGATGAAATAGATGTGCGTATAGGTTCCGTCAACAAGGGCGGAGCCTCCCTGCTCCTTTATAAGGATGCCAGAGCAGATATGAATATTTTAGACGAAACAGTCGGTCCACTAAACTGGCAGAGAAAGCATGAAGTCATTGACGGAAAATTATTCTGCACAATTTCTGTTTTTGACCCGGACAAGAATCAATGGATTTCTAAGCAGGATGTAGGAACAGAAAGCTATACTGAAAAAGAAAAAGGGCAGTCCAGTGACTCTTTTAAGAGAGCCTGTGTAAATCTTGGAATTGGCAGGGCACTCTATACAGCCCCGAACATCTTCTTTTTCACAAACCAGCTGGACAAATATACGATAGAAAATGGAAAAGCAAAATGCTATGACACATTCAGCGTTGTAGACATCCAATACGACAATCTTAACAACATAGGCAATGTGGTAATAAGGAACAATTCCAATGGCATTACACTGACCTTTGGAAATCCTCTTCCAAAAGTTCCTACAAATCCTGCTACAAATGCAGTCGCACCACCTGCAGCTGCCACACCAGCAGCTCCTAATAATTCTGTATCTGCTGTACAAAAATGCAATACTGCCAGCACAGACAGTCCTCAAAAAAGAACCCCTATAGAAGGTTCGGCAAATGAAAGTCTGGCAGACAAAGACCTTAGCAGGAAAATAGGCAGAGAAGAAAAAGAACACTTAATTGCCGAATGTAACGCAGCGTACATAGACATAAACCAGCTGCTTGCGACCTGTAGATTAAACAGTTTAGACCAGCTTACATACAGACATTATAATTATATAATAAAGTACTGGGACAAATATGTTGCAAAACTGTCAAACTATTTCTAGATAAAAGAGGCTTACTTTAAGCCTCTTTCTCTTTTATAAAATACTTCTCAATATACTCCTTATCAGCTTCACTAACCCCACATTCTTTTAATTTGCGATTAAATTCGTTTGTCTTTTTTAACTTAACATTTTTATACTCATGCACAGCTCTCATCATAATACGGTCAAATTCTGCCGGGGAAAATATTTCATTGATTCTAAGGTAAACTTCTCTATGCAGTTTATTTGTGTTTTTTTCCTGTGCTGCTCTAAGCTCTGCACAGCAAAGAAGAAACTCCATATAATCAGGAATTGTACCAGCTGACCTCTCCACATCTCCTATATCTACAATCCAGCAATTCATATAATCTGCATAAATAGGACTGCTTTGAAAATCCTGACTCTTCTTATAAATGGACGGCGAACTGATATCCCTGCTAAATGTTTCAGCTGCATCTGTATACCTCAAATCTCCAGCCTGCATTTTATAATAGGTTGGAATAAAAAACACTTCTTCTTTATCTTCAATCAAAGTGTCGAATTTATTTTCACCATCTACAACATCACTTAACTTTTGAATACATTTAAAAAATCTGATGGCAAACCTATCATCTGCTGATTTCATAATCGGATTTAACACTTCATTTGTAAACATATCCTCTGCCGTTTTCGCCAGCGTTTCATTATACATTGACCTTATTTTTATATCCTCTGATTCAGATATACTCCTATAAAATGTAGTTGTATCTTCAAAGTCCTTTTCTGCTTTTTTATATTTTCTGTATTCATTCTGGTTTAAATCTGCCAGTTCAGATTTTTCAAAAAAAACATTTTTCAGAAATTCAGGTATAATACCAGTCGTTTTCCATATATAATTTATACGCTCCAGCATATGACCGAATGAAGTCTCTCCTTCTTCCTTCAGCCCCTTTGAATCATCTATGTATATTCTTGTGTCTTTATCCTTCTCCCAACTGATTTTTTTACAGAAAAGTGACAGCAGATAATCATTACTATGTCCTAATGTCTCCATTTTTGTTTTACTTGGAAGATTTTTCCACAAAATAAGAATATTCTCATCTCGAATGTAACAGTTATTTGTTAGTTTAAGATGCTTTGCAACTTCTTTATTAAATTCATCTATCGCCTCACATCTTTGTCTTTTTATGGATTTTACCCTTTTTTCCGTAATCTCTTTCTTTTCTTCATTTGTAAGCTTGGAATAAATCACATCAGGTCTGTATAGATTTTCATGTTTAAATTTTACACTTATGATTCCATATACATTTCCAGCATAAGGTTCGTTGTCAAAAAATTCCTCACAACCATCTAAAGCTCCTATCGGATTCACTATATCATCTCCATTCCATTTATTTTTTATAACTTTGTATATAATAAAACCACCTTGTTTTTACAGTCAGTTAGCTTTTAACATATTTACTCAAACTTCGCACATTAAAATGTGCCTATGCACCTTGAAAATTCAATAATAACTGGCATAAAAATAGCATGAAACCAATGGTTTTGATATAATTAAGTTACCACACAAAATAATACAAACCGGAGGCTCATGCT
>JBGVMW010000082.1:0-7532 GCA_045125095.1 Lachnospiraceae bacterium | reverse complement strand
GCTCTCGCTCCCTTCAAACGTAGCGGACACTAAGGCTGTAAAATACACAGCCCAAGTGCCGACGTTTTCAGAGGGTCACATATAGACTATGTAGCAAACAGCTATCTGTCACAAACAATTCTGACAATTCACTACCTTATTGGCGTTTCGCAATTACCTATAAATAGTATAGATAGAAAGGAAAATGAAGATATGGACGAGAGAATCAAACAGCTTGCAAAGAATCTGGTAAATTACTCCTGCAAAGTAAAAGAAGGAGATAAGGTGTATGTGCATTACATTGGCAGCAGTACAGCAGAACTGGCGCGGTGCGTGGTGAAAGAAGTGTATGCGGCGAAAGGGATTCCATTTGTACATTTTACAGATAATCGAGTGCTCCGGGAGCAGTTACTGCACTGCACAAAGGAGCAGATGGAATTCATGGCTTCCATTGATGGCGAGGAAATGTCTAAGATGGATTGCTACATTGGTATTCGTGGTGGTGATAATATTGCGGAATTGTCTGATGTGCCTTCTGAGAAAATGGAACTATACCAGCGATATTATAACCATCCGGTGCATAGCGAAATCCGTGTGCCAAAGACAAGATGGGTGGTGCTTCGTTATCCAAATGCTTCTATGGCACAGTTATCCAATACCAGCTTAGAGGCCTTTGAGGATTTTTATTTTAATGTGTGTAATCTGGATTATTCTAAGATGGCAGAGGCAATGAAGCCACTTGTGGACTTGATGAACCGCACAGATAAAGTGCAGTTAAAGGGACCGGGAACGGATCTTACCTTTTCCATTAAGGGAATTCCTGCAATTCCATGTGCAGGTGAGATGAATATACCGGATGGTGAAGTGTTTACGGCACCGGTTAAGGATTCCATTCAAGGAACCATAACCTACAATGCCCCTAGTGTGTATCAGGGATTTGTATATGAAAATATTTCTCTTACCTTTGAAAATGGTAAGATTGTAAAGGCGGTTGCCAACGATACAGAGCGCATCAACAAAGTATTTGATACGGATGAAGGTGCCAGATATGTAGGAGAATTTGCTATTGGTGTGAATCCATATGTGGTGAATCCAATGAAGGATATTTTATTTGATGAAAAAATAAAAGGTTCTATCCACTTTACACCGGGAAGTTGTTATGATGAAGCACCAAATGGAAACAATTCCGCAATTCATTGGGATTTGGTGTTAATCCAGACACCGGAATACGGCGGTGGTGAAATTTATTTTGATGATGTGCTGATTCGTAAGGATGGAAGATTTGTGATTCCGGAGTTGGAAGTTTTAAATCCGGAGAATTTAATGTAGACAGTGGAGAAATGTACAGAAGAAAGGTGCCGGGAGATGGCAGAATGAGAGGGAAACATGAAGGTAGTAGAAGCAAAAGAGAGAATTCAACAAGTAATTGTTGGGCAGGACAGACAGGTAACATTACTGTTGACCGCATTGATAGCAGGCGGTCATGTGTTGTTAGAGGATATGCCGGGAACCGGTAAAACCATGTTATCGAAGACAATGGCAAAGGTACTTGGGGGTAAATTTTCAAGAATACAGTTCACACCGGATTTGTTGCCTGCTGACGTAACAGGATTGAATGTATATGACGGGAAACAGAATGATTTTGTATTTCATGAAGGACCGGTATTCTGCAACATTCTTTTAGCGGATGAGATTAACAGAGCAACACCGAGAACCCAGTCCAGTTTACTGGAGTGTATGGAGGAAAGACAGGTTACCATAGACGGTGTCACCAGAAAATTAGAAGAACCATTTTTAGTAATTGCTACGCAAAATCCTATTGAAACAGCCGGAACCTATGTACTGCCGGAAGCACAGATGGATCGTTTTTTAATGCAACTTTCTATGTCAGCTTTGACAGCGGCAGAGGAAATTGAAGTGTTGAAGCGGTTTGGACAGACAAGTCCGCTGAAAGGTCTATCTGCCTGCGTTACGGTAGAGGAGGTAAAGGGTTGGATGGAAGCAGCTTCTCAAGTGTTTGTTCATGATGAGCTGTTTTCTTACATACAGAAAATTTGTGAAGCGACCAGACAGGATCGAGATGTGCTGGTCGGTGTCAGTCCTCGTGGAAGTCTGGCATTGCTAAAGGCTTCTAAAGCGTATGCATTTGTGCAAGGCAGACAATATGTGGTGCCTGAAGATGTAAAAGAGCTTGCAGTGCCTGTTCTGGCACATCGTATTGTATTGCAGAGTATGATGGGCAGTACAAAAAAGCTTGAGGATAAGGTGCGTGTTCTTATTGATGGAGTGAAGGTGCCTACGGAGAAATGGAAGGCAGAGGGGAGATAGCATATGCCAATATTAGCTGTTTTCCTTGTTCTGGCTGCCACCGCTGCTTTCTTTGAGATTCTATACAACAAGTTTTGGGATTATGGTCTTCATGCAGATGTGAATTGGGAAGATACGGAGTTGACAGAAGGTAGTTTCACAAAGGTAACAGAACGATTGGAAAATCGAAAATGGCTGCCTATGGCAGTGGTAAATATAAAATTCAAAATTGACAAGAGTTTTGAGTATCTGAGTGATGAAAATAGTAGTCGAACAGATTATAGTTATCGAAGTGATAGCATGGCATTGCTGCCCTATCAGAGGGTGATGAGAACCTTTGAAGTGTCAGCCGTAAAAAGGGGATATTATGAACTGGATGCCGTGGAGGTGGTGTCCACAGGTATTTTCTATGGGCAGGTGTTAGCAAAAACATTTTCCTTAGAGAAAGGGATTTTTGTGTATCCTAGGAATAGCAGGCATCCTGTAGTAGTGGAAGCCTGTCAGCGGATAATGGGCTCTGTTGTCAATAAGTATGTGATGCAGGAGGATCCTTTTGAATTCCGTGGAATTCGCGAATATACCAGAACAGATCCACGGAATAAAATCAACTGGAAATCATCCGCAAGAAGCAATTCCCTTAAGGTAAATCAATTTTTCTCCACACATGAGCCTTATATTGTCCTACTTCTCAGTGTGGAGATGGAATCTATGCTGTTTTTTGAAAATCTGATAGAAGAATCCATTCGGGTTGTGCGTAACTTTGTGGAAAAGTGCTTAAAAATGGGGATCCCGGTTAAAATTATTTCCAATGCTGTGGATAAAATCACCGGAAAGCAGATTATCGTAGAGACGGGAGGAAGTCAGAATCATTTGAATACCATTTTAAAGAAGTTAGCGGTGTTAGATGCAAGGACGACGGTGAAGCCCATGGCAGAATTGATTGGAGACTTAAGGGAGGAGGGGAATCCCTATTATATTCTCTTATCTTCCTGCCAAAGACCGGAATTGCAGACTGCCTTTGAAACATTGGCAGAAGGCAAAGGGGAATGGATGATTTTCCGGCATTACGATATGAAAGAAACAGCGGAATCAGACAGCATTCCCATTACTTATGTGGAAGTGGAATGGTAGTAAGGAAGGGAGGAACCGATTTTGTTGATAGCAGAAATACTAGCACAGTTTCTTCTATTCTTTGGTATTTATTATTTTGCTGACTGTTTTTATGGAAGAATGGATATCCGAAGTCTTATGCTTGGTGGCGCATGGCTTGTTTTATATGCGGTGTGTACCGGTATATTACGAAAAAAAGCGACGAAGCTATGGCTGTTTGTCATAACTCACTTGCTGTTGGTGGGCATAACCATTCTCTGTATGTTATCAAATATTTGGAGTGATCTTCTTGGGTTTATGATGCTTTTGCAGGTCATATATTCCTTTATACTGGGTGTCAGCGCAGGAAAAATAGGGTTGCGTCAATGGGGATATGCACAGGCGGCTCTATTGGCTTTGCTGTATCTGGGTGACAAATTATTTTATGAAAAAGCAACGACAGATGGACTGTGGGTTTTGTTTTTTCTATATATAATAGTGCTTTTATTTTATCGTAATCGGCAAGCGGCAGAGGATTACATAGAGATTCGCAGACGAAATACCATAATGAATGAGGCACCGATGAAAAAAGTCAGCAAGATGATATCTGGTGTCTATGTGTTGCTTACTGGTATATTCATATTTTTTATCTCTGTTCCATTTCTGGCATGGAATACACCGGACTTGAATGTGGAGGGCGACTGGGCGCAGGTGGCATTACCTGCCGGAATGAATGGGGTTCAGAATCTCTTAGATGTTATGGAAACCACAGATGGAGAAGTGGAAGAACCAGCCATTCAAAAAAATTATGAGGGCTTTGATACCATAATCACGGTTATTGCGGTTATTTTCCTTGTAATTGTTGTGATTGGTGTTGTGTATTCCATTATTCAATATGTACGGGATGGTTTTCAGAAGAATAACAGGGAAGAAGATAAGGTGGATTTTATCAATCCCTTTGACAAAACAGAATCCCTACAGAAGAAAGTGAAAAAAGAACATTTCCATGTAAGGAAATCCAATCGGGATAAAGTTCGTCATTTATACAAGAAGCGTATGGACGGCTTCTGGCGCAAGGGAACGGTATTGCCGGACAAAACAACCCCTACGATGCAGTGGGAGTTAAAGCAGCAACAAGAGAAGGAGATACCGAAGGAACTGGTGGATGTGTATGAAAAGGCACGTTATAGCCAGGAGACGATTACGGAGGAGGATGTGGAGAGGATGAAAAAATGATAGTGAAAGAGGTGCGTTTGTATACTGGGGAATGGAAATTATGAAAAAATTCATTCGACAAAAATCGTCATTCTTAAAATTTTCTGACATTTATTGACAGAATAAAACACATATGATAAACTTTATGTTATCGGCGTCGACACATATCTATGGAATACATTCATATCAACAGAAGTACAAACTGCGAAGTATGAATGTATCCAAAGGTATAGCTACTATTAACGTGAATGGATATGAATGAGAAAGGAAAAGTGACACATGAAAAAAAGGATGATTAGTATGGTATTGGTTGCTAGTCTCTGTATATCCGGCTGTATTTCTAATGCAACAGCTTTGCATGTAGAGGCAGCGAAAGAGCAGGAGATAGAAGCTTCTGATTTTGATGCATTAAAGGTTTTGTCTACCGATAAAATGGACAAATACGAGAAGTTGAGAAAAAACAAACACCATGAAGAACGAACCTTAAAGCAATCAGTAGAGATGTATAAGGGAGAAAAAGAAGCGAGACGAAAAAAGGTGAAGAACCATACCAACAGTTCAGAAATGAATGCCTTAAATTGGGGCGGAGAAATGGTACATGTAGACACGGAGGAAATGTCAAACGAGAGTATACCGGAGCAAAAGGTAAAGGTGGCTATTATTGATTCGGGAATTAATTATAGCGACGATATTGATGTTGCTGAGCGAAAGAATTTTATTCCGGATGATAGTGGAGATGAGGAGGGAATGTCCTTACTGTACGAAGACATTTCCGGTCATGGAACGAATATAGCCGGAGTGATAGCGGCCAAAGACAATGATCTTGGTATAACAGGAATCAATTCCAATGTGGAATTATACTCTGCAAGAGTATTGGACGCGAATATGCAGGCACCTATCAGTCGAGTGATTGAAGCAATTGATTGGGCAATTGAGAAAGATGTGGATATCATTAATCTGAGTTTCACAACAAAGACAAATTCAGCGGAGTTGTTAGCAGCGATTCAACGTGCATATGATGCTGACATACTACTGATAGCTGCTGCCGGCAATTCAGAAGAGGGAAGTGACGGAGTTATGTATCCGGCAGCGTATTCTGAAGTAATGGCAATTGGTTCTGTTGATACTAATGGGGAAGTGAGTTCTTTCAGTCCAGAGGGACAGCAGGTAGAATTGGTAGCACCGGGAGAGTTGATTACCTCTACTGACGTTTTTGATACAGTATCCACTCATTCCGGTACCAGTTATGCAGCACCATATGTTACCGGTATTGCATCGAAGCTGTGGGAAAAAGATAAAGAATGCTCAAGAGATTTCATCCGTGCAGTATTGGATATCAGTGCAAATCTATATGGCAATGAGAAGGACTATGGATATGGTCTAGTTGATTATGCCTATGCAGAGAAAGTGTATGAAGCATTGAAACCAATGATGGGGGACGAGCAGCAGTTCAATGAGATATTGGAATATGCAGTGAATATATGTGGTATTACCAATCCGTCTACGGTGCCAGTTATGGATAAAACAGAAGATATGGTGGAAGGTGCGTGGTCGCAAGATAATCATCAGCTTGCCTTAAGTAATATTACCTTGACTTCAGACAGAGGAAGACGGTTGCTGTTGGCAGGATGTATTATATCGGATAATGATGATTATGCAAAATTGTATTCTATGAAAAAGCACCCATATTTTCATGGTTATTATCGTTATATAGGTGATGAGAAAAGAGGGTATACGAATTACATTGCAGGAAGTCTTTATCTTACAAAAGTGGCAGAAGCTATGATGCAAGGAAAGTTGTCTAGTTTTTATACATCAGATCCACTTGTAGATATTGATGGGCATCAGTTATCCAGATTTATTAATAATACTTATATTAATGGAGAAGACCAAATTACATGGGCGGATGTAGAATATTATATTGAAGTAAAAGTGGGTGTAGACTTCACACCAAGCAATAAAACACAACGAGCTCTTGTGGTATATGGTATGGCATTGCATTCTATGATGGATATTTTTGCACATAGTGCCATGACTGGACCAGGAGGAACGGTAATTATACATTCCGAAAGAGCTGATGATACAGGAAAAATACCTATGCGATATGAAGTGGCAAAAAAAATATGCAGAAAAGCCTTGGGACAAATTTGCGGATTGCATGATGGTCAATCAACCAGAGCTTACAGCACTTATGGACATTGTAATATACATATTTTTGATTTTTTAATAGAAAAAAAATATTATACATATTTCAGATTAGTTGATATTAAAAAATATGCATTGGAAGTATGTAATGCAAATTCAACCGTATTTCCATCAAGCGAAAATACATATATTGTCGATTATGGTAAGATGGATGGCTTAAGGGTGCCTGGTTTGTATCAAGCACAGTAGGAGGTGAGGATTATGAAACAAAATACGTGGAAGATGTGGTTTGTGCGTTGTTTTTGTATGGTTGCCATAATGTTGCTGTTATTGCCTAGTGAAAAAATGCAAGCAGAAGCCGCTGTTGATGAGAGTACATCACAGGAAACGGCAACACCTGAATTTGAAATCAATGAGAATGGTACATTGTTAAAGTATAATGGAGATGGAGGTGTAGTTACGGTTCCGGATGGAGTAAGGTTTATATGTGAAGATGCCTTTTGTGAGGATGGTCATGTACGTGTTCCAAGGGATATAATTACAGAACTTATTCTTCCAGAGGGATTGACATCGCTAGAGGATGATCCTTTTATTCATTTTCAGAATTTACAAAAGGTGACATTTCCGTCCACGTTAAAGACGATAAGAGGTTTTATTGGCTGTACACAGTTAAAAGAAGTAGTTATTCCAGAAGGTGTGGAGGAAATAAGCTGGAATGCTTTTAGTGGCTGTACAAGTTTAGAAGTAGTTGTATTACCATCTACAATAAAGAAGATAGATTCTTATGCTTTTGATGA
>JBGVMW010000081.1:0-14336 GCA_045125095.1 Lachnospiraceae bacterium | reverse complement strand
GCCCTCTTAAAAAATTCTCCGGGGGTATATTTTCAGAGACCTTTTTACTAGGTGCTCTAGTTGCTTCCGAGTCCCGATGTCCGGATATTTGGGTTTCGGCGTTTTTCCCTCTCCTTTCAACGCTGAAAAGTCACTCGGAGGCAACTAAAACACCTGGTAAAGTGGTATATTTTTAGGCAAAAAGGAGGTATAAAGATTGGCTAAGAAAAAACAAAGTGCACCAAAAGAGCAGCCAAAGAAAATGAGACCTGCTACTTCACCAGAAGCCAGAGAGAACCAACTTATATCTCTAGCTGTAGACCTGGCAGAAAAGCAACTTATCGAAGGAACTGCCTCTTCTCAAGTAATTACACACTACTTGAAACTTGGTTCTACTAAAGAAAAGATAGAAAGAGAGATATTAGAGAAACAGAAAGAGCTTATAGAAGCTAAAACTGAGAATTTACAATCAGCTAAGCGTATCGAAGAGCTTTACACTAATGCTATAAATGCAATGAAGAACTACAGCGGACAAAATAGTGGCGACGACGAAGAAGATGAAGACGATGATTATTAGAACATACACTGAACTAATGAAATTAGCAACTTTCGAAGAGAGATATAAGTATCTAAAGTTAGTAGCGAAAGTAGGAGAGGAGACTTTCGGCTTTGAAAGATACTTGAATCAACAATTTTACCATTCGCAAGAGTGGAAATCATTAAGAAGTCAGATAATAGTTAGAGATAACGCCTGTGATCTTGGTATCCCAGGTAGAGAAATGGACAGTAGGATAATAATACACCATATGAATCCCATAACTAAAGATGACCTAATACACCAATCCGACTTTCTGCTTAATCCTGAATACTTGATTTGCACTAGCAAGAAAACACACTCGGCAATACACTATGGAGATGATACAATGTTGTTCGGCGAGATGGTCGAACGTTCTAAAGACGATACCTGTCCATGGAGGAGGTGATTCAAAATGGATAGTATATTGGATTCAATCAAGAAATTATTAGGAATTCAACCGGAGTATAGAGCATTCGACGAAGACCTAATAATTCATATAAATACTGTTTTGGTTATCCTTAATCAACTTAACATCGGACCACCCGAAGGTTTCTTAATTTACGACGGGACTGAGTTATGGGATGATTATATCGATAAGGAACAGATCTCTATGGTTAAAAGTTATATTTACCTTAGAGTGAGATTATTATTCGACCCACCGGGAAGCGGTATATTGGTTGATAGCATAAATCGAATGATTTCAGAACTTGAATGGCGCCTTTACCTAGAAGGAGATTCTTCGAAAGGAGGTGACGAAAGTGAGTAAACAATACAGGATTGATGAATTAGTGCACCACGGCATCAAAGGTCAAAAGTGGGGTGTTAGAAGATTCCAGAATAAAGATGGCAGTTTAACCGCTAAAGGTAAAAAACGCTATAACGATGACGAGTATGACGAAGAAAGAGAACGTCTTGAACAAGAAACCGCTGCACGTAGAGGCGTGAAATACGTAAGAAAAACCAAAAAAGAAAGAGAAGCTGAAGACGCAGAAAACGAAAGAAAATTTAATGAGAGACTCGAAAAAGATACTGCTGCACAAAAAAGAACAGAAGATAGAATGAAAGAAGTTGATAAAAAGCTACAAGCTAAATACGACTTAAGTTCTATGGAGGACCTTGATAAATACTATAAAGAGTATGATGAAGAGTGGTTTAAAATCTTAGATGAAGAACGTAAAAAAGAAGGTCTGGCTCATGCTGATTTATTTACCTTAGATGAACTATACCACCACGGCATCAAAGGACAAAAGTGGGGTGTTAGAAGATTCCAGAATAAGGATGGTTCGCTTACTCCTCTTGGTAGAAAAAGACAACAGTATGACGGTCCAGTACATGAAGATTATAGTAAATCGCATGACGCCAAGTCCGTTAAAGCAATGAGTGATAAAGAACTTAGAGATAGATTAAATCGTCTTAACATGGAGAGACAATATATACAATTAACTGCTCAGGATAAAAGTATAGGTAAAAAAATGGTAAGTGATATACTTTTAAACGTTGGAAAAGAACTAGCTAAAGAATACCTTAAAAACTATGCTAAAAAGAGTATAGACGAAGCACTAAAGAAAAGTAAGAAATAACAACTTAATATACGAAAGGAGAATTCAAAATGGCGTTATCGAATACTGCCACTCCGATTTACTACGGTAAATTCAGAGATGCTGTAATAAGAGGCGAGATACCAGTATGTAAAGAGATTTCCATGGAGATGAACAGAATCGATGACCTGATTGCGAATCCTGGAATATATTACGACGACCAAGCTATAAACGGTTTCATTGATTTTTGTGAGCAAGAATTAACTTTAACCGATGGTGGAGACCTTCACTTATTGGACTCATTCAAGCTATGGGCCGAACAAGTATTTGGATGGTATTATTTCGTCGAAAGAAGTGTATTTGAACCTTCGCCAGATGGGCATGGTGGTAAATACGTAACTAAAACGATAAAAAAGAGACTGATTAACAAGCAATACCTGATAGTGGCTAGGGGTGCGGCTAAGTCCATGTACGGTTCTTTAATCCAGAATTATTACTTGAACGTAGACGTAAGTACCACACATCAGATAACGACAGCACCAACAATGAAACAAGCAGAAGAAATACTATCGCCAGCAAGAACTGCTATCACCAGAGCAAAAGGACCTCTTTTTAAGTTCTTAACTGAGGGTTCTATACAAAATACAACTGGTTCTAAAGCCAATAGGACAAAACTAGCATCAACTAAGAAAGGTATAGAGAACTTTCTTACTGGTTCATTACTAGAGATAAGACCGATGAACATTAATAAACTACAAGGATTAAGATGTAAGGTAGCAACAGTCGATGAATGGTTATCAGGAGACATAAGAGAAGACGTTATAGGTGCCATAGAGCAAGGGGCTTCTAAACTAGACGACTATTTAATAGTAGCAATGAGTTCTGAAGGGACTGTAAGGAATGGAAGCGGCGATACAATCAAAATGGAGTTAATGGACATCCTTAAAGGAGATTACATCAACCCTCACGTTTCCATATGGTATTACAGACTAGATGAAGTTGAAGAAGTCGGAGACCCTAATACGTGGATGAAAGCGAATCCAAACATAGGAAAAACAGTAACATATGAGACTTACCAACTAGATGTAGAAAGAGCCGAGAAAAACCCAGCAGTGCGTAATGATATTCTGGCTAAACGTTTCGGAATACCAATGGAAGGTTACACTTACTTCTTTACTTATGAAGAAACTCTTCCTCACAGACGAAGAGACTTCTGGGGAATGCCTTGTGCGCTCGGAGCCGACTTATCACAAGGGGATGACTTCTGTGCATTCACATTCTTATTCCCACTAAGAGATGGTTCGTTCGGTATTAAGACTCGAAACTACATTACGGATAAAACATTACGTAAACTTCCAGGGGCTATGCGTCTGAAGTATGATGAGTTCATGCGAGAGGGAAGTCTAATAGTAATGGAAGGGACTGTATTAGACATGGAGCAAGTCTACGATGACTTGGACGCTCACATAATCGAAAGAGAATACGATGTTCGTTGCTTTGGGTTTGACCCTTACAACGCCAGAGCATTTGTTGAACGTTGGGAAAGAGAAAACGGACCTTTTGGTATTGAGAAAGTAATACAAGGTGCCAAGACTGAATCTGTACCGTTAGGGGAACTTAAGAAACTAGCCGAGGAACGTATGCTGATATTTGATGAAGAACTAATGACATTTACTATGGGTAACTGTATAACTCTAGAGGATACCAATGGTAATAGAAAATTACTAAAGAAACGTTACGATCAAAAGATAGACGCCGTAGCCGCTATGATGGATGGTTACGTAGCGTATAAATTAAACAAAGACGCTTTCGAATAAAAGGAGGTGAAAATTCAAAATGGGAATAACAGATAGATTACAACATGCTTGGAATGCTTTCTTGGATAATGATAGAAGACGTCCGTATCAGGATATGGGTTATTTTAGTTATAATAAACCAGACAGAGTTCGTTTCACAAGAGGTAATGAAAGATCAATAGTAACATCTGTATATAACCGTTTAGCTTTAGATGTAGCTTCCATATCCATAAAACATGTGAGACTTGATGAAAACGGAAGATACACTGAAGAGATAAACTCCGGATTACAAAACTGCTTGAACGTCGAAGCGAACATCGACCAAACAGGTAGAGCATTCTTACAAGATGTGGTAATGTCCATGTTGGATGAAGGATGTGTTGCTATAGTGCCGGTAGACACAACTATTAATCCGATGATATCTGGTTCTTATGAAATAAATACCATGAGGGTTGGCAAAATCATAGAATGGTATCCGGCACACGTTAGAGTTAGATTATACAATGACCAAAAAGGTATCCATGAAGAGGTGACTCTTCCTAAGTCTACAGTGGCTATTATCGAAAATCCTTTATATGCGGTCATTAACGAGCACAACTCAACTATGCAACGTCTTGTGCGTAAGTTAAATTTATTAGATGTAATAGACGAACAGTCTGGAGCAGGTAAACTAGATTTAATAATACAATTACCTTACGTTATAAAGAGTGAAGCTAGACGTAAACAAGCAGAAGACAGAAGAAAAGACATAGAGATGCAGCTTGCCGGTTCAAAATACGGTATAGCTTATACTGATGGTACAGAAAGGATAACTCAGTTAAACAGACCTGCCGAAAACAACCTAATGAAACAAATCGAATATTTGACTGGTATGTTATACAGTCAATTAGGTTTAACGCAAGCTATATTAGATGGAAGCGCTGACGATAAAACTATGTTGAATTACTACAATCGTACTATAGAACCTATAATAGCTGCTATAGTGGATGAGATGAATCGTAAGTTCTTAACGAAGACTGCTAGAGCACAAAGACAAGCTATTAAATTCTTCAGGGATCCATTCAAGCTTGTACCTGTAAATGAAATGGCGGACATAGCGGATAAATTCACACGTAACGAAATCCTATCTTCGAACGAAATAAGACAAATAGTTGGTATCAAACCTTCCGATGATCCAGAAGCAGACGAGTTACGTAATAAGAACTTAAACAAATCTAACGAAGAGGTTGAACAGAAACCTAAAATAGTAGAGAAGGAGGTAAGCGAGAAGGATGAAGTATGATTTCAGCGGATGGGCAACTAAGAATAACTTAAGATGCTCAGACGGAAGAACTATCATGAAAGATGCTTTCAAACACAACGATGGACAGACAGTACCTTTAGTTTGGAATCATCAACACAACGATCCACTTAATGTTTTAGGTCACGCGTTATTAGAAAATAGAGATAACGGCGTTTATGCATACTGCGCATTCAACGATACAGAAGCTGGTAAAAATGCTAAGATGCTAGTTGAGCATGGTGACGTTACAGCTCTATCTATATATGCAAATCAACTAAAACAAAAAGGCGGAAATGTGGAACATGGTGTCATAAGAGAAGTTAGTTTAGTTCTAGCAGGAGCAAATCCTGGAGCTTTCATAGACTCTATTCTTAGACACGGTGAAACTTCAGACGAAGAAGGTGTTATATACACTGGAGAAGACATCGAGCTTTATCATGCCGATGAAGAAATTCAAAATGATAAGAAAGAGGAGGATAAGAAAGTGGAAGACAACAATAAAGAAAAAACAGTCCAAGATGTTGTTGACTCTATGACTGAAGAACAAAAGAACGTTATGTATGCTCTTATAGGGCAAGCTTTAGAAGAAAATGCAGCACAACATTCAAATATTGATAATGGAGGAGAAGAAGAAATGAAACATAATGTATTTGAGAATGATAACCAAAATAACCAAAACGTATTATCACATGCTGATATGGAAAACATATTAAGAGACGCTAAAAGAATAGGGTCTTTAAAAGAAGCAGTATTACAACATGCTGATGAACATGGGGATGCTATATATGATAACTATGGTATAAAACCTAACACTGACGGTGAAGGTATATCTATGTTATTCCCTGAATATAGAAACATGAACAACGTACCAGAATTCATCAAGAGAGACACAGGATGGGTTGCTCAAGTAATGGCTGGAGTACACCATACACCATTCTCTAGAATAAAATCTATGTTTGCTGATATAAGAGAAGACGAAGCTAGAGCATTAGGTTACATGAAAGGTGACTTAAAGAAAGAAGAAGTATTCTCACTATTAAAGAGAACAACTGACCCTCAAACTATATACAAAAAGCAAAAATTACACAGAGATGACGTTATAGATATAACTAGCTTCGACGTAGTTGCTTGGATTAAACAAGAAATGAGAATGATGTTAGAAGAAGAAATAGCTAGAGCTATATTAATAGGGGATGGAAGATTAGCTGACGATGATAATAAAATCCAACAACAACACATCAGATCTATAGCTAACGAAGACCCATTATTCGCCATACACAAACAATTAGAAGTAGCTGAAGGAGAAGAAAAGGCTAAAGGATTCATAAAATCAGTATTAAGAGCTAGAAAAGATTACAAAGGTTCTGGAGAACCAACTATGTTCTTAGCTGAAGATATGTTAGTTGAAATGTTATTATTAGAAGACAAAAACGGAAGAATAATATACGAATCAGAACAAGCTTTAGCTAGAGCTTTAAGAGTTAAGAATATAGTTACAGTGCCAGTTATGGAAGGTGCTAAGAACTTAGCTAAAGACAAAAATGTATTAGCAATCGTAGTTAACTTAAAAGACTACAATGTTGGTGCAGATAAAGGTGGAGCAGTTGCTATGTTCGAAGACTTCGATATAGATTACAATGCTCAAAAATACTTAATTGAAACAAGATGCTCTGGAGCATTAGTTAAACCTTTCTCTGCTATAGTTATAGAAGAAAAAGCTCAACAATAAGATAGGAGAAATTCAAAATGGCAAAGTTTTGTGGAGTAATCGGCTATGCTGTAACTAAAGAAACTGAACCCGGAATCTGGGAAGAGCAAATAGTTGAGGTTGAATATTTTGGAGATGTTATACGAAACACAAGGCGAATAAATGCGCCAGGTAAAGTTAACGATGATATTTCAATCTCTAATCAAATCAGTATCATAGCCGACCCATTTGCCAATAATAATTTCCATGCGATGAAATACGTAGTGTTTATGGGTGCGAAATGGAAAGTATCAGAAGTAACTGTGGAGTACCCTAGATTGATTCTATCTATAGGAGGTTTGTATAATGAATAAACGACTAGAACTACATGCTAAATTATGTGAATTAGTTGGTAATACTAATGTATATTTTCAACCTCCAGAATCAGTTAAACTTTCATACCCATGTGTTATTTATAATATTGGCGTTGGGAACGCTAAACGAGCTGACGATACGGTGTATAACTACGTAAATAGTTATGAAGTAATATTTATATTTAAAAAACCCAATCTTGAAATTCTAGAACAAGTGGTTAAAACTATACCAATGAGTAGTGTTTCTAGATGCTACATTGCGGATAATCTTAACCACTATGCTTTTAAAATTTACTATTAAAATAAGGAGGAAACAAAATGGCAAGATTAATTTGGGACGAAGTCGGACAACGTTTCTTCGAAACGGGTGTTAAAAACGGCGTATTATACGTACAAGACAATGATGGTTCATATAAAAACGGAGTAGTATGGAATGGTTTAACAGCTGTTACAGAAAGTCCATCGGGAGCAGAAGAAACTCCTTTATATGCAGACGACGTTAAATACTTAACATTAAGATCTGCAGAAGAATTCGGTGCAACTGTTGAAGCTTACACATATCCTGAAGAATTTGAACAATGTGACGGTAGTGCAGCTATAGCAGATGGTGTAACAATAGGACAACAAGCAAGAAGAGCATTCGGATTATGCTACAGAACTTCTGTTGGTAACGATATACAAGGACAAAACTTTAGCTACAAATTACACTTAATATATGGATGTACAGTAGCACCTTCTGAGAAATCATATTCTACAATAAACGATAACCCAGAAGCAATAACATTTAGCTGGGAGCTTTCTACAGTTCCAGTTCCAGTTGATGGATTTAGCCCAACTGCATCTTTAGTTATAGACGCATCTAAAGTTGACGAAGGAAAAATGCAATTATTAGAAGATGCTTTATTCGGAGATGAATCAAACGAAGCTAAATTATTATTACCTAATGAAATAATGGAAATGCTTAAGTAATTTAACAGAGCCTCGCAATAAAAACGTGGGGCTCTTATTTTTTATTAACACAAAATACTAAAAATAAGGAGAGATATTTAACATGTTAAAGAAAACAGTAACTTATGTAGACTATAATGGTATGGAAAGAACTGAAGATTTTTATTTCAACCTATCAAAAGCCGAAGTCGCTGAAATGGAATTATCTGTAGAAGGTGGCTTTTCCAAAATGTTAGAAGAAATAGTTGCTTCTAAGGATAATGTAAGAATCGTGAATCTGTTTAAACAAATGGTATTAAAAGCATACGGAGAGAAGTCTCAGGATGGTAGAAGATTCGTTAAAAGCGAAGAAATCTCACAAGCATTTGCACAAACAGAAGCATACAGCGAGATATTTATGGAGTTAGCATTAAATACTGATGCCGCAGCAGCATTCGTAAATGGTATAATGCCTGCTAACTTAGATAAGTAACCAGGTGACCAGAGATGTTAGAGATAACTATACCTGGATTAGAATACTATGATGAAGAAAACAATGAATTCATCTATTACGATGCTGAAACTGTACAATTAGAACATTCTCTGGTCTCAATTTCAAAATGGGAAGCAAAATGGTGTAAACCATTCTTAGACGGTAAGAATAAATCCATGGAAGAAATCATAGATTATATTCATTGTATGTGTATGACAGAGAATGTGGATAAAAATGTATTTGATAGACTAACAGAAGAAAACCTGATATCGATAAACCAATATATAGACAATCCAATGACGGCCACAACATTCTCAAATGAAGGTAAAGCTGGCGGTAGAGAGACAATAACATCCGAGATAATCTACTATTGGATGATAGCATTTAACATACCATTCGAGTGTCAATACTGGCATCTTAACAGGTTACTAACTCTCGTTAAAGTATGTAATATTAAGAATAATCCACCTAAGAAGATGAGCAGACAAGAGATATTAAACAGAAATAAAGCTCTTAACGAGGCAAGGAAGAAACAATTCCAAACTAGGGGGTAGGTATTATGGATTAAATATTCAAGGTGGTGATCTAAACATGATTAGATTCACTGTTAAAGGGAACTTTGACAGGACTTTTAAATTTCTAAAGAAAATGGAAGATTTCGATGTGGCGAAGATCCTTGAAAAATACGCTCAGGAAGGAGTATCGGCGCTAGCATCTGCGACTCCGGTTGACAGTGGAAAAACCGCTAGTTGCTGGGGTTATGAAATAGAGGTGTCGGGTGAAGATGCCGCTATATATTGGACTAATACAAATGAAAACAAAGGCGTGAATATCGCCGTAATACTACAATTCGGCCACGGTACTGGTACTGGTGGTTATGTGCAAGGTAGAGATTATATTAATCCGGCTATTAGGCCGGTGTTCGACAAGATAGCGGATGAAGCATGGGCGGAGGTGGTTAACGCATGAGTTCCATCGATAAAAGAATCGTCCAGATGCAGTTCGATAACCAGAACTTTGAGAGTGGCGTAAGTAAGACTATGAACAGTCTTCAAAAGCTTAATGAAAAACTCAAAATGAAAGATTCTAGTAAAGGACTTGATGGTGTAAACGAGAGTTTAAATAAACTATCAGGATTTGGTGTATCAGGATTAACAGCAGGAGTAGAGGGTGTAACTGCCAAATTCTCTGCTTTAGGCGTTATCGGTATGACTGCACTAGCGAACATAACTAATAGCGCTATAAATACAGGTAAGCAGTTACTTAAATCGTTAACTATAGACCCAATAAAAACAGGTTTCTCTGAATACGAAACCAAAATGGGCGCTATACAAACTATATTAACGAATACATCGCATCAGGGGACTACTCTGGATGATGTAAACGCGGCATTAGCAGAACTTAACACGTATGCCGACAAGACTATTTATAATTTCGCAGAGATGACAAGAAACATAGGTACTTTCACAGCAGCAGGTGTCGACCTAGATACATCAACGGCAGCGATAAAAGGTATTGCGAACTTAGCGGCAGCTTCTGGTTCATCTTCACAACAAGCTTCTACTGCGATGTATCAATTATCGCAAGCATTAGCAGCAGGTAAAGTTAGCTTACAAGACTGGAACTCTGTGGTAAATGCTGGTATGGGTGGTAAGCTATTCCAAGACGCATTAATAAGAACGTCCGAAGTAATGGGAACAGGCGCCGACTCAATGATTAAGAAATACGGTAACTTCCGTGAAAGTTTAACAAAAGGAAACTGGTTAACAGCGGAAGTATTAACGGAAACACTTAAACAAATTTCGGGAGCATATACCGAAGCAGACTTAATAGCACAAGGATTCACACAAACGCAAGCAAAAGATATAGTAACACTTGCTAATAATGCTTCCAATGCGGCAACTGAAGTTAAGACAGTAACCCAATTATTAGATACAATGAAAGAGTCAGTTCAATCAGGTTGGGCTACTTCATGGGAGTATATTATAGGTGACAAGGAACAAGCCACTAAGATATTAACAGGTATAAGTAATGCTTTTGAGAATCTTATGGGACCTTCCACAGAAGCCAGAAACAACATGCTTAAGTTCTGGAATGAAGCTGGCGGTAGAGATGACGTCATTAAAGGATTCAGTAACATATTCCAAAGCTTGGGTAAAGGCTTTAAATCGGTAGGAGAAGCTTGGAATGAAGTATTTCCTTCTATGTCAGGCGAAAAGCTTGTAGAGTTATCTGGTAAGTTTAAAGACTTTACTGAAAATTTCAAAATGAGTGATGAAACTGCTAGTAAACTTAAGAATACATTCAAAGGTGTGTTTAGCGTATTCGATACTGTAAAAGATGCGGTAGTTGGAGTAGTTAAAGGTTTCACTCCGTTATTGGGAGTTATCAAACCTATAGGCTCTGGTTTCTTAACTATAACTTCTAGTATAGGAAGTTTCGTATCTAAGATAGGAGACGCAGCTAACAGAAGTAAGATATTTGAGAAAATAGGTAACGGCATAAAAACAGCATTCGAAGCTGTTGGTACAGCTCTTAGTACTGCTGGAGACAAAGTATCAGAGTTTATATCTAAGATGAGTGTCGGTAACGTATTTGACACTGTAGGTAAAGTATTCTCTAAAGTTGGTGAAGTTATATCCAAAGTAGCAAGTGGAATAGGTCAAGCTATTGGTTCAATCAACTTCGAGACAATAACAAATATTGGTAAAACATTAGCCGGTGTTGGTATATTTAAAGTATTAAAAGATTTATTCGATAAGTTTAAAGGAATAGGCGACGACTTAACAGGAGTATTTGACTCATTCAAAGGAATCGGTGAAAATGTTAAGAATGTATTAGACAGTGTTAAAGACTCCTTAACAGCATACCAAAACTCTTTAAACGCAGGAACATTAATCAAACTAGCAACAGCTATAGGTATATTAGCAGCATCTTTATTAGTGCTATCTAGTATTGACCCTGCTCGTTTAGCTACAGCATTAGCTGGTATGGCTGTAGTATTTGGTGAATTAACATTGGCTATGATGGTCATAAACAAAGTTGGTAACATTAAAGGATTAATGAAAACTAGTACTTCTATGATATTAATGGCTACAGCTATGCTTGTAATGGCGGGAGCACTTAAAACGCTATCGTCCATAAGCATTGGTAAAATGGCTACAGGATTGGTCGGCTTAGCTGCAGCATTAGGTACAATGGTGTTAGCTGTTAAATTATTTAGTACTTCATCTAAAGGTCTTGCGAAGACATCGGCTAGTTTAATTATATTTGGAGCAGCCTTACACGTTATGGCGAGTGCGCTTAAACAGTTAGGCGGTATAGATGCTGAAACGTTAGGTACAGGATTATTTGCTATGATGGGAGTGTTAACTGAATTAGCGTTATTCTTAGCAGCTGCTAAATTTGGTAGTCTAAGTTTAAGTAGTGCAACTGCGATATTAATATTATCAGGAGCTTTAGTAGTATTATCGCAAGCCATGAAACAATTTGGCGAAATGGAAACCAACAATATTATAAGAGGATTAGCCGGTATAGCAGGAATATTAGCCGAAATAGCCGTATTCAGTAAACTAGGCGGTGGCGGATTCAAAATGACTACGCTGGCAGTAGGCTTAGCCGCTATGGGAGCTGCCGTATTGGTGTTAGCCCAAGCAGTTAGATCTATGGGTAGTATAAGTTGGGAAGAAATAGGTAGAGGATTAACTTCCTTAGCTGGAGCATTAACTGTATTAGGAATAGCTTCTAAACTTATATCTGGACCTCAGATGCTATTGTTATCAGTAGGACTTGGTGCTATGAGTATAGCTCTTATGGGGTTAGCCACAGCGTTAAGTATGCTAGGTGGACAATCTTGGGAAGAAATAGGTAAGAGTTTAGTATCTCTAGCAGGAGCACTTGCTATATTAGGTGTTGCGATGTACGCTATGACAGGCTGTATAGCAGGAGCAGCAGCGATGTTGGTTATGGCTGGAGCATTGGCTATATTAACGCCTCAATTAATAGCTTTAGGACAATTAAGTCTTGCACAAATAGGAACGGGATTATTAGCTTTAGCTGGAGCATTCGCCGTAATAGGAGTGGCCGGATATTTATTAACTGGTGCGGTTCCAGGTTTATTAGGTTTCGCGGCAGCAGTAGCTTTATTAGGTGTTGGCGTATTAGCAGCAGGAACAGGTATGACCGCATTTGGAGTTGGTATAACTGCGGTCGCAGCGGCTCTAGGTGCATCTGGAGGAGTTATAATAAACTTCGTTAAAGAATTAATCACGCTGTTACCAGAAATAGGTCTTAAGGCCGGAGAAGCAATGGTTAACTTCGCAGGAGCTGTTACTAACGGAGCACCTCAGATAATATCAGCATTCACTACAATACTTCAAGCTATAATCACAGCTATAAGTACTAATATACCACAAATAGCTAAACTAGGTATGGATTTAATAGTGGCGTTTGCGGAACAATTAGCGAGCGGAATACCTAAGTTGGTTAAATACGGTATGGAAATGGTTGTCGGGGTATTAGAAGGTATTGCTGCTAATATCGAAAGACTAGTAACCGCAGGTATAGAAGTTTGTGTTAACTTTATAAACGGGGTAGCAGGTAAACTTGGAGCCGTTATACAAGCTGGTATAAACTTAGCATTAAGTTTCGTTGAAGGTGTAGCTGATGGTATATTAGCCAATCAAGGACGTCTTGAGTCTGCTATATCTAAGATAATACAAGCGATGATCAAGGCAGGATTAGCGGTTATAAAAGGCGGTATAAGTGGATTTACGTCTGGAGGTAAACAACTTCTAGAAGGTTTATGTAACGGTATAAAAGGTATGGCTGGTGCAGCTAAATCCGCTGTTACTGGATGTATAAACGCAGCTAAAACAGCAGCTACAAATCTAGGAGGAGCTCTAGTTAGTGCTGGTAAAAGTTTAATACAAGGTTTGGTTAACGGTATAACATCTATGGCTAGTAGTGTTGCAGCGAAAGCTAGAAGCGTTGTACAAGGAGCTGTAGATGCAGCGAGAAGCGCATTAAAGATTAACTCACCTTCGAAAGTATTTATCGAAATAGGTAAATTCGTAGACCAAGGTTTTATAAATGGTATGGAACAATATTCGGCTAGAGTAGCTAAGTCTGCAACAGGAGTAGCTAATAAAGTTATAGATAACTTCGCTAAACCTCTATCTGGAATAAATAGTCTTATAGATGCTGACGTGGATTTAAACCCAGTAATAACACCTGTCTTAGACTTAAGTAATGTACAAGCAAACTCAAGAAGACTTAACAGTATGATACCGGGAAGTGGTAATATCGCACTATCAACTGACGCAGCTAACATTATGACAAGTAGCATGGGTGCAGTTCAAAATGGAGTAAGTAATAGCGAAGTAGTATCTGCTATAAAAGACCTTAAGAATAGTATGCCAGTAGCAGGTAACACAAGCTATAACATAAACGGAATAACATATGATGACGGAAGTAATATAGTAAATGCAGTAGAAACTCTAGTAAGAGCTGCTAGAATAGAAAGGAGGATATAGGTAATGGCGACAGTAACACATAAGGTCGTTAAAGGTGATACGTTGAGTGCGCTAGCCAAGAAATATGGCACGACAGTAAATGCTATCGCCAAACTGAATAATATTAAAAATGTCAACCTTATATATGTAGGTCAAGTACTTACTATATC
>JBGVMW010000080.1:0-21153 GCA_045125095.1 Lachnospiraceae bacterium | reverse complement strand
TCTATCATGACAGTCATAGAAACCCTTAAGAAAAGAAATATGGGGATTATCGAAAATCTAAAGAAGTTATTTATGGGCACACCGGCTATATTTTAGCCGGTGTAATACCCGTTGGATAAATTACAAGGCTGAACTGTTACTTTTTTTTGAATTATTTTATTTTTTTGTACTACTTAGCCTATTTTATCTATTGTAGCTTGATTCCCTGCAACACCACTTGTAAAGTTCTTCTTCCCAAATATTCATTCACCGAAGGATAATAGACTGCCATAATGCGAACAGGATTAACTTTTCCGTCTAACATATCCATAACCGCTCCCTCCCCGTATTTTTCTCCCATCTGTTCAAGGAGTGTATCTGCATCTTTAAAGTACATAGCTTCCATCCGTGTTCCACTTTCTTTTACAAGGGTAAGCTTCAACATGTTTTTTTCTTTTCCAATTCTTTTCGCCTGGGCAATCGCCATATTTTTGTCGGCAAATACCGGTTTTTCATTGCCTTTTCCAAATGGTTCTAACAGTGACAATTCATTTATCAGATTCTCAGATACATACTCTAAAGGCAAATCAATATCAATGCCCACTTTTTCTACCATATCTTCTTCCTTCAGATCAGTATTTGCATTAATTGCCTTACGGAAAGGATCTAAATTCTCCGGTAAAAGTGACAATCCGGCAGCCAATGGATGTCCACCGAATTTTGTAAAGAGCTCCTGACATTTACACATTTCTTCAAACATGGAAAATCCTTCTATAGAACGACCGGAACCCTTCAGTCCATCTTCTGCATTTGTAATCACAAACACCGGTTTATAATATCGTTCCCGAATTCGCCCTGCGATAATTCCAGCAATACTCTCATGACACTCTGGCAGATACACAACTAACACCTTATCTTTTCCAATCTCTGTCTCTTCCACCTGTCGTATGGCTTCTTCCACACCTTCATTGGTCAATTGTTTTCGCTCCTCATTCAAGGTTGACAGCTCTGTAGCAATGCTTACTGCCTTTGCATAATCCGTACACTGAAACAACTCCAGACAACGTTTTGCCGTGTCAAGACGCCCACTGGCATTCATACATGGACCAATCACAAATCCAATATGGTAACTGTTTATTTCCTGAGGATTCAGTTCTTTTACCTCTATCAATGCTTTTAATCCTGTGTTTTTTGTATGTCCGATGCGTTTCAGTCCTTCTTTTACCAGAATACGGTTTTCCCCCTGCAATTCCATCACATCACCAATGGTTGCAATGGCTGCAAATTCAATCAGTTCCTCTACCTCACAAACCGGAATCCCTATCTCTTCATACAACACCTGAACGAATTTCCAGGCAACCGCTGCTCCACATAATTCCTTAAATGGATACAAACAATCCACTTGTTTGCTGTCCACAACCGCATCCGCAGGTGGAATTACATATTCTTTTTCTCCATTTTCCATTAATTTATACGGCACTTCATGATGATCTGTCACCACAATGGTAAGCCCTAATTCTTTTCCATAGGCAATCTGGGAAGAAGCTGCAATGCCATTATCGCAGGTGATTACCGTATCAACGCCTGCTTCATAGGCATCCTGTAACAGTTCTTCATTCAAGCCATATCCATCCTTCATGCGGTGTGGTATCTCATAATCCACATCTCCCCCGCATCGCTTCAAACCGGAATACAATATAAAGGTAGAACAAATACCATCAATATCATAATCACCAATCACTCTGATTTTCTTTCCCTCATGTAACTTGGATAGCAGAATAGAGACCGCTTTCTCCATGTCCTTCATCTCTTTTGGATTATGCATATCTTTCATTGTTCCATAGAGGTACTGGTGCATATTGTCGTCCCCAATCACCTCTCTATTTCGTATAATCCTCGCCAGAAACGGACTGATATGGAACTGCTTTCCAATCGCCTCATAATCTGCACCTTTTCGAATAATGACCCATTTTTCCGTCGAAACGTTTCCCATGTGTATGTCCTTTCCTAATTAATATTTACTTGCACCCTGTTGTAACTATCGTTTCCAACATGCTATACATTGCAAAAAGCAACCGAGACTGCCAATATAGAACGCACCACAATCCATTGGATTCTGCGTCCATACAAGCAGTCTCAGCCATCTACCTATTTATAAATGATTCCTAAAGAGAGCACTCCTACTTCTCTTTCTTCTGAATCTTTGTTTTCATAAGATAATACAATGCACCAGTAATACATACAGAAGAATATGCACCACACACAATACCAACCATCAGCGGCAATGCAAATGCACGAATAGAAGATACCCCTAAGACAAACAACATCGCAACCATTACGAATGTGGTTACTGATGTATAAATACTTCTGGACAATGTCTGTGTAATACTTCTGTTCACTACTTCTGCTAAATCTGTCTTCTTATTTCCATCCGCTAAATTCTCACGGATACGGTCAAAGATAACGATTGTTGCGTTAATGGAGTAACCTACAATTGTCAAAATACATGCAATAAAGTCACTTCCTACTGTCAATCTTGCTACTGCATAGAATGCAATTACTATAAGTACGTCATGTAACAATGCAATAACCGCACTACTTGCAAAACGAACATCTTTAAAGCGGAACCAGATGTAAATCAACATACAGATTGTCGCTATAATGACTGCAATGACAGCATCTCTTTGCATCTCAGAACTGATTGTAGAACTGATTGATTCATAAGTAATGGTAGCTTCATCAATACCAAAGTTGTCGACCAAAGCTTTACTTAGGGCATCTCTTTCCTCTAATGTAAGAGTTTTTGTTTTGATAACAACCTGACTTGTTCCCTCAACCGTAGAAGACATTACATTTGTTTCGCCTGTCGCTTCTGTTACAACCGGATTTACCTTTGCCTCAATATCAGCAATCGTCATTTCTTCCTTGAACTCTGCTGTAGTAGAGGTACCACCCTGGAAGTCAAGACCTAATGCAAATGCCCCCTTACCGGAAGCCTGATTAAATGCCATAAATCCAATTCCGATACAAATTACCAGACCGGAAATAGCAAGGAAAATATGTTTCTTGGAAAGAAAATCAATTGTCTTTCTTTCTTTGTTTACCCCGTACCATTTCACATCCTTGAATCCTAATCCATAGAACGCACGAAGCATAAACTTAGTAACTACTAATGCAGTAAACATGGATAATACAATACCCAGTGCTAATGTCTGTGCAAATCCCTGCACGCTACCGGTTCCCTTAAATGCAAGCACTGCCGCTGCAATTAAAGTTGTAATATTACCATCCACGATTGCAGATAAAGCTTTTGAGAAACCAGTAGAAATCGCGGTAAATACCGGTCTGCCTGCTGTCACTTCTTCACGGATACGTGCAAATATAATAACATTCGCATCTACCGCCATACCAATAGATAGAATAATACCTGCAATACCGGATAAGGTTAATGTCAAATCAAAATATGCCAATGCCACAAGAATTAAGCTTGTGTAAATAATCAATGCTAAGGAAGCTACAAAACCTGGCAGTCTGTAAAGTACACACATAAGAATCATAATAATGACAAGACCAATTGCAGCAGCAAGTAAACTGGTGCGGATAGCATCCTGTCCTAACTGTGCACCGACTACCTTAGACTCTAATTCCTCTAATTCTACCTTAAGACCACCAATACGAATAACAGCAGCAAGATTTTCTGCTTCTTCATAAGATTCCATACCTGTAATAGAAGCAATACCGTTAGAAATTACAGCCTGTACCGTCGGATTACTGATTATTTCACCATCATACACGATTGGTAAACTCTGTCCCATGTACTCTTGCGTGATTTCGGCAAATTTGCTGGTTGCTTCATCTGTCATATATAACTCAACTACATATTCTGTTGCACCGGTTTCACCTTGCTGCGTAGAAGCCTGTGCATCTTTAATATCCGTACCGGATAATAATACTTCGCCATCGGAATTCTGAATACTTAAAGCACCCGGCTTACCTAATTCTTCCAAGATTGCACTAGCATCTTTTACACCAGGAATTTCAACGGTAATACGATTCTCTCCCTGACGGTATACCTGTGCTTCTGTACTGTATTCATTTACACGCTTCTGCAACTTGTATACAGTATCATTCATATCTGATGCATCCGGAGCTACCTCTCCTTTTGCCTGGTAAGTGATGCTGACACCACCTGCCAAATCAAGACCTAACTTGATAGATCCAGCAGAACCAAACTCCGTTTTGCCCCATCCGCATACTGCCGTAAAAATTAAAAATGCTCCGGCAAGAATGGCAACCAATAAAACGAGTATACTGTTCTTTTTACTCATTTCCTTCATAATTTAATGTCCTTTCTCTTGGGATTGTATCCCGTATTTTATGTTTATAACTATACTTCTATATCCATCTCAGCAGCTTTTAACATAATTGCACATTCCACTCTTTTTCTCTGCAATTCGCAACCGATATCATATACATCATGAATGGTTCCTTTACAATTGTACGAGTTTGCTGCACATCCACCACTACAATAGAATTTTGAGAAGCAGTCTTTACATTTTTCCTTTGAATACACATTACAGCTCTTGAAGTCATCACATATTGCTGTGTTTTTTATTCCTTCATCCACATTTCCCAGTAAAAATTCTTCCATACCTACAAACTGGTGACATGGATAAAAATCACCCCACGGTGTAACCGCCAGGTACTCCGTACCGGAACCACAGCCCGATACACGTTTTGCCACACATGGGCCACCTTGCAAATCAATCATGAAATGGAAGAAATTAAAATCTTTTCCTTCCTTTTTTCTCTCTAGCATTGCTTTTGCAAGCTTGTCATATTCCTGACAGACAGCAGGAATATCTTCCTCACGAATAGCATAAGGTTCCTCTAAAGATGCCACAACAGGCTCCACAGAAATCTGCTTAAAACCCAAATCAGCCAGATGCATTACATCATCTGCAAAATCTAAATTGTATCTTGTAAAGGTACCTCGCACATAGTAGTTTGTCTGATTTCTGGACTCCGCTAATTTTTGATATTTTGGAACCACAAGTTCATAGCTTCCATCTCCTCTGCGGAATGGACGCATTCTATCATGTACTTCTTTTCGTCCATCAATACTTAAGACTACATTTGCCATTTCCTTGTTGACAAATTCCTGTACTTCATCATTCAGCAAAACGCCATTGGTTGTCAATGTGAAACGGAATTTTTTATTATGTACCGCTTCCTGTTCACGACCATAGGCGACTAAATCTTTTACTACCTGCCAGTTCATCAACGGTTCTCCGCCGAAGAAATCCACTTCTAAATTCTTTCGGCTACCGGAATTCGCAATTAAAAAGTCCAATGCTTTTTTGCCAACTTCAAACGACATTAGTTCGCGGCGTCCATGATACTCGCCTTCCTCTGCGAAACAATACTGACATGCTAAATTACAATCATGTGCAATATGAAGACAAAGTGCTTTTACTACTGTCTCCCGATTCTTGAGAGTTCCGATATATGGCTCATAAATATCCTCTGAAAATAGTTGACCAGCCTCCATCAACTCCTGAACCTCTGATATGGCCTCCTCTAATTCTTCCTTTGGATATGTGTTTTCTAATTCTGTAACTACCTGCTGTCTAATATCTTCAGTAATTCTATTCTCTAATAATTCTTTATTTTTAAGTGAAGCAATTACATCATACACTAAATCATCTACTACATGGACTGCACCGCTGTTCACATCCAATACGATGTCATATCCATTGTTCTTATACTGATGTACCACGCTGGTTCCCCTTTCACTTTCCATTCGTTTTTCTGTTATTCCAGTCTGTGCCGTTATTCCGCGCTAAATAAGCAGCGACCATTCAGCCGCTGCCTACCGTGCCTTATTTCTGGCTTATATTATTTGTTTTCACAGCTCTGGTTTCCTACTGTGCAGGATGTCTTACATGCTGACTGGCATGATGTCTGGCATTCGCCACATCCACCTGTTTTCATGCTACCCTTTAAATCACGTGTAGTTAAAGTCTTAATATGTTTCATGTCATTTACCTCCTTATAGCAGATTTCATTAAACGCTATGATATTATAGCACATTGTCGTAAAATAGGGAAGTCTTTTTCTTTATATACTCGTAAATTACAACAGCTTATTCTAAGCCAGGCTAAGATACCATTCCCCCTAACATCCCACTGCCAGCGCATAACAATGCTGCCCATGCTATATGGCCCATCTGCATTTCCGCTGCCTGCCCTATAACGAAAGATAAGAGAAACAAGATAACAGCATATGCCACTCCTACTGCCAGCCCCCATAAAAACCGTTTTTCTTTCGTTAATTTTCCAGCTAAAAACCCTCCCAGAAAACAGGATACAATATATGTTATCGTTATGCCTCCCGTTAAAAAACCTTCTGATGCATGCATTTTCCAGAGAATGATTGTTAACACCCCCAAAATAACAAATGTAACTATGTAGGATACTACAAGACCTTTCAAAACATGAAAAATACATCCATTTTTTACTTCCGTCTCCATATTGATTTTCCTTTCCGAAGCAATCCATTTCTTGTTTTTACATTAATTTAATAAAATATATTCTTACTATACAGGAAACATTCTTGACAAATTATTCGAAAAAAGGTATATTTTTGATTAACTTAAATTTTTTTAGAATACATTTTTATAAAGGAGAGGATATTTTGGAATCTGGCGATGCCATACAACTTATTTTGTTACTTGTTTTATTGTTATTATCTGCATTTTTCTCATCAGCAGAAACAGCTTTGACTACGGTGAATCAAATCCGTATCAAAACAAAAGCTGATGAAGGGGATAAACGTGCAAAACGTGTACTGCTTATCACAGCGGATTCCGGTAAAATGTTAAGCGCCATTCTGATTGGTAACAACATTGTAAATATTACAGCATCTTCTGTTGCCACTTTGCTGGCTGACAAGCTGTTCGGAAATGCCGGTGTTACGATAGCAACTGCTATTCTTACCGTTTTGATTTTGATTTTTGGTGAAATCACACCAAAGACAATGGCAACGATTTATGCAGAAAAGCTTTCTTTGGCATACAGTGGTGTAATTTATACATTGATGAAAATTCTAACGCCAGTTATTTTTATTATCAATAAATTATCCACCGGTTTCTTATTACTGCTACACGTAGATCCTTCGAAGAAAAATACAACGATGACTGAAATAGAACTTCGTACAATTGTAGATGCCAGCCATGATGACGGGGTTATCGAAAGTACCGAACGCGAGATGATTAATAACGTGTTCGACTTTGGAGATTCGCTTGCAAAAGATGTTATGGTACCACGTATTGACATGACTTTTGCACAAGTGGATTCCACACGCGAAGAATTGATTGCACTGTTCCGTGAAAATAAATACACTCGTATCCCAGTATACGAAGACACAACAGACAATGTAATTGGTATCTTAAATATGAAGGATTTATTACTTTGTGACAATGATGAAGATTTCCATATTCGGGACATTCTTCGTGAAGCGTATTTCACTTATGAATTCAAGAATACCAGTGAATTAATGATAGAAATGCGCAAAAATGCCATCAATATTGCTATTGTTCTGGATGAATATGGAACAACTGCCGGTCTGATTACATTAGAAGACTTGCTCGAAGAAATTGTTGGTGATATTCGTGATGAATACGACGATGATGAAGAGGAAATGCTTCAGCAAATCAATAATCTGGAATACTTAGCAGAAGGTTCCATGAAAATTGATGATATTAACACAGCTCTTGATTTGGAATTAGAATCTGATGATTATGATTCCATTGGCGGATTTATTATTGAACATTTAGACCATCTTCCAGAAGAAAAGGAAAGTATTACACTGGAAAATGGTATTACATTGGAAGTAGAGTCTGTTGAAAAAAACAGAATTGACAAAGTGCATATATATTTTCCAGAGTCCGTATCGAAAGATGCGAAAATGAAACCAGTCGTATAACAACATATCAGCAGGTCTGACTTACAGACCTGCTCTTTTTGTATACCCTCACTCTGTATATAAAAAAACCCGCTGTAACTGTTTCCATATCTGCATACATTCTTCACCAAAATTATGCAGTTTTCTCCGTTCATACTCCTGCCCAATTCGCCACATTATTTCATATTCTTCTACTGTGGCAAAAAAGTTATGATAATGCTTTAAGATTCCTAAATGATTCTCCCCAATCCGATATCGTTGTAATATAGTCTGTTTGGATAAATGGCCATGAAAATCGGCTCCATTGATTACATAGAAAAACTTCCCTTGAAACCTATGAAAGGTTTCGAAAAACGAATCCAATGAGTCCTGATTATTTTCTAAATTCACAACAATCAAGTCTGCTTCTCTCAAAAAATAAGTAAGATATGGCACCTGTAACCGTCCCACATCCCAGAAAGTATGCTGATATTCGCAGGATAGCATATAAAATATCTGTTTGCAATATGGCATCAAGTTATAATATGCTGCATAACTTCCGCCATCCGTTGCATGCGGCATACGAAAACAATTCCTTCCTGCCGGAATTACATTTTCTTTCAGAAAACGCGTGTGACACCAGCCATCCTCCCTGTATACATCCACTATCCTGGTCAAATCCTTTCGAATCTGATAATACACATTTCCAGCTTCTGCCACAAGCACGTCACTCAACTTCTCTTCCTGCTTTTCTTCCCAGGTCGGCGCCTCTACCAATATAGACGTGTCCCCCATAAGACCTGCCATTCCAGCAATAGCCTTTGACAGGTATTCACTGCCATACTCCATATGATATGGCTGCCAGAAAACAATTTTCAATTTTGATTCTCCTCTCTCTGAATTCACTTTGGAAATTTTAAGAATACAGATGAACTCTGCTAACTAGAACTATTTTGAAATATAGAATAGAATTATTTTTTTTCTTTAAAATCTTCTTCTCACTCATCACCACCCCATATCTTAGCTACCAGCATCATAGCATACAGAACAACTGGTACAACCACCGTCATAAATATGGATGCTGTGAGAAGATTCCTTGTATTCTCACTATCTATCAAAGATAACACAAAGGTAGCAACATAGAGTCCAATTAACACAATGCACAATATAACTGCAATTACTTTTTTTACTCTTTTCATTGTATTGCTCCTTTCTAACGTTTCCTGCCCTTCAAGTATAAACGGAACCAAACTAAATTGCAACTATTTTTTATATACTAGGAAATTTCATACATTACCTCATACAACGGACTGTTGTAATTTCCTAGTATATAAAAAAGCCTGCCGGTTCACCGACAGACTTAAAAAAGGGGAGGATAAGTATTTCGAACAGTTGCACTGCTCCCTATTATAATACCCTTTCTTTTATTATTTATTCATAAATAACTCTTTTTTTCATATAATAGCGTAAGGTCTTCCTTCTTATGAGGTATCTCTATGCCGTATAAAATCACTCTTGATGCTGGTCACGGCGGATATGACTGGGGTTCTGTTTATGGTGGACGCAAAGAAAAAGATGATAATTTAAAGATTGTCCTTGCCTTAGGAGAAAAATTAAAAGAAAAAGGCTTCGATGTTCATTATACCAGAACAACAGATATTTATCAGACACCATATGAAAAAGCCACATCTGCTAATGATGCGGATTCAAATCTTTTCCTATCATTTCACCGAAACGTTATGCCTATCCCCGGCTCTGCCCGAGGAAGCCTGGCACTTGTATATGAAGACAGCGGTATTCGGAACAAAATTGCCTCTGCATTATTGAATACTTTGTCTAATCAAGGTTTTATTAATCTGGGAATTGAAGAACACCCACATCTCATCGTACTGCGAAAAACAAAGATGCCTGCCATCCTAATGGAACTTGGTTTTTTAAATCATAAGGATGACAACATTCTTCTCGACCAGTATTTCCAATTAATTATTGATGCTCTGGTCGATTCCTTGACAGATATGCTGCTCAAGGATACACAACAAATTACACTTCAATATCACATTAATTTAGGCGTTTATGAAAACCGCACATATGCCGAACGTTTTTTAAACCAGCTTCTTACACAGGGGTTTCCTGCCTATATACAGTTTGATGGAACCTATTACCGAATACAGATTGGTGCTTACAATACCTTAAAGGAAGCAGTAGACATGGAAAAACAGCTTCGAAACGCAGGTTATTCCACCTATATACTAAAATAACCGGGTGTTTCCACCCGGTTTATCTTACTCTTCCTTATTCGCTTCCTTTTTTGGTTCTACTGTTTCCGTTGGCTTTTTCTCTAATGCCGAAAGAATTTCATCCTCTTCATCGTCATTGTCCTTCATAATGGCAATGGTGATAATCAAGATACACAGTGCGATTACCGCTGCTGCAATCAATAAGAAGATAATATTTGAGAAACCACCATTCTTTCCCGTTGCATCCCCATTGGTGGTTGCATCCCCATTGGTTGTTGCATCTCCGCTTGTGGTTGCATCTCCATTGGTGGTTGCATCTCCATTCGTCGTGCTTGGTATCTGATATGCCATTGCATATAACGAGAAACGATCCGTTGAGAACGTAAGTCGCATTGGATTGGTATCTTCATCTGGTAAGATGTCAATGGTTCCCTCATGATTACGCAATGCATTATAGGACGGCATTCCTAAACTCTCCTTTGGTATAGACACGGTAACTGCCACTGGAAGGAATGTTTCCTCAAGCTTCTCTGTTGCTTCCGTCGTAATATTTTCCTTAAATACTGACAAGTCAAAGTACTGTATAATCTGCATTCCAGAAAGTGCTGCAAATTGCTCCATTAAATCTTTATCTTCAGAATCCGGATTTGCAAATTCTACCTGCAATCTCATTTCGATTTCATCAGTATTTAAAACATCTTCCGGCTCTAAAGATAAGCCCAGACCTCTTACATCTGCATTTGTCATCTCAAATTCCGGAATCGCAGAATCTACTACATAACCAATATTGCTTAAATTACCAATCAGATTGTCTAACGTATCTAAGGATTCCTGGCTTACTTCGGAAAGTTCCTTGGAATTCATATCATGTAATATCTGCAATGCTTCCGCTATCTTTTCACGGTTACTATCACTGCTTCCTTCACCACCGTCAGTATTTGCATCTACATCTGCTTGTATTTCTGCTACTAACTGCTCAAATGCTTCCGGACTCTTATCCAAGAAATCATTTTCACTTCCATCTCCAGTACCTGTACCATCATCTGAGCCATCACCATCTGCATCTTCTGATGAATTGGTTCCATCTTTGTTTGTACTGTTGGCATCGTCCTTTCCATTGGTGCCATCCTTATCTGCATCCTTATCAGTTGCATCCTTCACACCATTAATCATAACAGTAGTCTTTAATTCTTCATGTGTTATCGTGATTTCATTTTCGCCAACCTGTTTAATTGTCTTTGGACTAATCTCAAATTCGGTAAGCTGTTCCGATCTGCCATCACCATAAACACCCATAACTACTATCTTATCTAATGGAATTTCTTTTCCTACCTGAAGGTCGCTGCCCACATAAACTGCTGTTATCGCTGTTAAAGTCTCCGGATCATTCTCCTTCTGATCTCCCACAGTTCCATCTTCATTCAAACCGAAAATGCTTACTGTGGTTGTCTGATCCTGATAAGCAACCGTAATGGTATTATTGCCTACGGCTGTAATAGTTGCCGGGTCGATTGTAAACTCTGTCACCTGTTCCGACGTTCCATCACTATAGATTGCCATAACCTGTATTAATGACTTATCAATCTCAGTACCCATCGGCAATGCTTCTCCTCTATAAGAAGCATGTATTGCTTTTAGGCTCTTATCTACTGCTGTCACGACTACTTCCGCTGTCTTTTCCTGATATGTGATTGTAATGTGGTTTTCACCGGCACTCAATATATCTGGCGTAATGGTAAATCCGGTTACTTCCTTTGTATTGCCATCACTGTAAATACCATTTACCTTAAAATCGGCTTCCTGTAGCTGTGTACCTGCCGCATTGCTGCTTCCTCTAAATGACGCTACGATAGAATTCAATACTGCATTATCTGCAATACCATCTCCATCTAAGTCAGGACCAAAAGGATTGTCTCCATCGGTACCATCGGTGCCATCATTTCCTTCTTCTGCATTTGGATCTACCCATTTTGCATATAAGGTAATGTTAGAATTTACATATCCATTTTCATCTAACTGTTCCTCATAGGTATCTGAGGTATACCAACCGCCAAATTCATAACCTTCCTTAGACGGTGTTGGTAATGTAAGTGTATTATAGAAGGTTCCCCACTTCAGATTCGTAATAGATGGAATATGTTCCGCACCCATCGTATTAAAGATAATATTATATCTAACCAGTCTTCCTAATGGAATCGTAAATGTACATTCCATTGTTCCAACTCTTACAGTTACTTCAGTATCTCCATTTTCCATAACACGAGGACCATATGTGAATTCTGTTACACGACGCATAACGCCATCACTGAATCGTACCAATACCATAATGTCATCTTTCGGAATGGTATCGCCCTGATACAATGGCACATCACCTACATAGTTCGCATCAATGTTGTTTGCATGGACAGAATTTTCTTCCCACTTCGCATATACTGTAGTATCTCTTAAAATAATGGTTTCTTCCGTAAATTCTATCTGGAATTCCGTATCTCGATACCAGCCACAGAAAATATATCCCTTTCTGTATGGTTCTTCCGGCAAGGTAACGGTATCACCTTTCACAATTCCTGTAATACTCTCTACTGTACTTCCGCCATTACTATCGAAGGTTACACGATACGTAGTATCTTTGTTATCAAATACATCTACTGAAAAACTTGCTTTGAGATAAATGTTGGTATCATCTCCCTGTACATAAGAAAGTGTTGTCAATGCACGTTTTAAGTCTAAATAAACATCATCAAACTTCAATCCTTCCTGTACATTTACCAGCGTTTCTGTAATATCATTTAATGCCGGTGTTCCAGAATCCTCATTACCATTTATCAGCTTATCAACCGCATCCGAACCTGTTACTTTTTCCAAATCCGTAGTGCCACCTAACAATGCCATAATAGCCTCTGCTGTAGTCATTTTATTCGCCAACATTGGTTTCACCAGTTCATCTATCTCAGATGTATCCAGTCCATATTCTACAAGCTGTTCTCTTAAGGCATCATACTGTGTTGCAAATACACCACCTTCTTTATATACCGGCTGCAGTGCAATTCGCACATCACCCAGATTGGTATCCTGTAACAGCAACTCTAGTTCCTGCGAGCCTTTTATCAATGCCCGAATGGTATCCGCCATGTCTGTGGCTTCATTGTATAAGCTCTTTGCGTTTACGGCTGCCTGCTGAACTGCTTTGTCTCTTTCTTTTACCAGACGTGTCAGTATTTCGTCTGTGCTAAAGTTCGTTACATATGGATATGGCGCACTTTCTCCTTCCACTGCCGTTGCAAGTGGTTCGCCACCACATAGATTATCTTCATTCATAGCTACGAGCAACGCTTTATTGGTCTCTACACTATCCATCAACGTATTCACTAACAAATCCGCTTCTATCTGCCCTCTTACAAATTCCATCCATTTGTCAACGCAATCTTCTAAAACAGCATCGGTTGCTACATCCACAACATTTGTCGGCAATGAATTCTGTATCGCCGTAACAGATATAGCCTTTACCTGTTCTATGCACTTTTTACTATTTACTTTTACCAGTGCTTCTGCCAGATATTTTGCCACATCTTTCTCAAATTCAGTTTCATACGTCTTCTGAACAGTACCGCCAGTGCTGTTTTTAATCTTCACATAATGATTCAAATATATCGCATCAATATGTGACATTACATATGTATTAAGGTAAGTATTTAACTCACTTTCTTCACATGCAAGTCCCTTCACTGTATTGTCAGTGTTCAACAATTTATTACAAATTGCATTCTGAAGCATTGGCATAAGCTCAGCTCTGTCATTGATTTCAGCAGCATCCAAAATCGTTGTAGTGCTGGTAACCGGCAGATTAATCATATGATTCGTGATAACTGTTTCGAACGCACTATTTAAATCAGCAATAGCCGTCGGATTCGTCCCTGTATCTTTTGTATTAATAATCAAATGATAATAGGTGCTGCAATTTACCTTTATATGTTCATTCAGCTTTTTCATCATATCGGATGACATTGCCTGACCGGATATTATGGTATAAGCATTACTAAAGTATGTCATTAATAAAGATGTTAAAGCAGCATTCCGGTCTTCTGACGCAGCCCCTGCCGCATCCTGCAATGCTGTTAAATCATTTTCTGTTGTTCCACAGTAGCTTGTTTTTTCAACATCAACATTTGCTAATTTTACCACAATACTCTCTAATACAGCTGCAATCTTATCTTTATCCTTTGCAACAATTGCATCGTATAATTCATGAGTTGTATTCTGGTTGTCACAGCTTTCTTTAATTGCTGTAGCAAGATCTGCTTTCTTCGAGTCATCGATTGCCATATATGTGCATACATATGTATTGATTGTGCTTAACAGCTTCTTATACTGTTCTTTCTCAATCTCATCAAACAATCCTGTCAAATAACCCGCAAATACCGTTGGCGCATCTGTGCTTGTATTTCTTAACACAGTCTTTAACATTGTATTAAGCAATGCAGTACCTTTGTCAGATTCTAACAGACTCTTTAATTGTTTCTTAACCACATTCTGCACGGAGCCTGCAGAATAGTCACCACCAATCACGGACTGCACATCTGCATTTGTCATATTCGCAATCACATACGCTTTTACCGCCTGTTTTTCCTTGTCAGACAACGTCTTCATCTGTAAGCTTCCTGCATACTGATCTAACTGTGTCACACATTCTTCTGCCACAGATTCCTTAATGACTGTCTTCTCTGCTTCCGAAACAATCGCCACAAAATTCTGTCTGTTGATCATTGACGGAAGCTTCTGTGCAAACAATTTTGCTTCTGCATCAGAGTATGTGTTTACCATATCTGCAAGAATCACACTCTTTGCCATTTCACGTAATGTTTTGATTGCATTTACCTTGTCAGTAGTGCTTGTGCCACTCCATTTTGATTTTAACGTACTCTTATAGGTATCCAACGAAGCATATTTAAACTTCTGAGCATCCTGCAATTCACCAGTAGCACTATCTGCAATCTGTGCTAAGGCTGTTTCAATCGCCTCTGCTTCATCAAACAAGGTCTGGGTATTCTCTTCATAACTTCCCATCTTTGTTCGAAGAACTGTTTCCACATTTGAAAGGTCTTCACCCGTATTCTCTTCATAACTTCCCATGCTTGTTCCATCATTTCCCAATATATGCTGCAACTTTTGCAACAAATTGCCAGTATCATAACCTTCTAATAACTCCTGATATTTTGCAATATCTTCAGCCGTTCCCATGCTGATACCAGTCTTATACGGGTTATCCGAAGCATAATATACAGTAAATGTAGTAGAAGGTACATTTGCAGCATATACAGAATTAATTATGTAACCACCCTCGCCATTTTCTAATATTTTTACGGAATAGTCACTAAAATACGCTTTTACCAATAAGTCATTCAAGCTAATGTTTGACTGACGCTCTACCGGAAGCCCACTATACACTGCTGTTATATATTTTACATATTTGTAATCGTAACGTGGGTAAATAATTGTAGTCTGGCTAAATATTGTACTATCGTTAATCTGTTTCTCTACAAGCTTTGTAGTACCATCTGCCATGGTCACATATTCCAAACAAAACCAGCCAACAAAGCTCTGTCCCTCTACATCTGTTGTCTTAAATAAATCAGAGATTTCTGAAAATCTGGTATATTTATTCACACCGCCAGGTGTTGCCAGACTCGCTCCTGCAATCTGCGCATCCCCCGAAGAAGTCTCTAGATACATCATGGCCTTTTTTGCAATTTCATCTGTAGTAGCAGAATATATATTTATCTTGTCTACCGTTGTCTTGTAATAAGACGGATAGAGATACATCTCCTGATTTACTCTCGTAGAAGATAAAATACGTTGTCCTGTTTTTATTGCTTCTCCATCTTCATCTTTTCCATCTGTAACATAATAAATGCCTTCTAAAGCCTGTCCATCCCCTATTGAAATTGCTTTTCTGATTTCTGATAACAAGCTGGAGAATGTCGTACCGGCATCTACTTCCGAAAAACTTCCATCTGCTAAATAACCTTCTCCACTATCCTTAGATTCATTTTTCCGTGCTGCAATTGCATGTTCCATGCTGTCATACAAATACAATGCATAGGCCTCTTGAGCTGATGGTGCCTCCGAAGCTTCTACAATTTCCTGTTCCTGATATGGCTCTGTCTCCCCTACATATACAGTAAATGTATCTGTTACATCTCCTGCGGAAGCCTCCATAACAATCTGCATACCAGCTTCCGGCAAATACGCTTTACCAGTTGCCTGATCAAAGAATAAAATACTATTGGTAGAAGCATCATAGATCGCTTTATCACTTGGGTATTTTACTTTTAAGGTATAATCAGAGATTTCTTCCTCTAATGCATCTCCACCAGTCCAGTAAGCAGTTACCTTAAGCTTAGACAAATCCAACGCAGCCACATATGCATCCAGATTCACCAGATTTGCTTTTTCTGTTACCTTGGCAACATAAAGCTGATTATTTACATCTGCCAACATATCAGCTGTTACTGGAACGTATGAGTTTGCCTGTTTTGCATATACTGCATGCACATACTGATAATCCTGCCCATAACGCTTCTTAGATAAATCAAATGAAAATGCATATTCCTGACCTTCAGCAATTTTAATAGCATTCGTCATTATAACATAACGATTGTCCTTAGAAGAAATCGTACCGTCACTGTATTTGTTATCAATTGCCACAAAGTCGCTTGGTGATTCTTCGTATGTGATAGAATAATCGTCCTGTGTTACACCTTCTTTATAATCTGCAGAAGTGCTTCCCGTAGAGGTCTTTGGCTCCACAGTTAATGACTCCCCATAATAATCTGCCTTCAGTGCAGAAATCTTATTCGTCACCCATTTTGCATACAATGTTACATCATTCGTAATTGTAAATTTATTTAAGCATCTTGTAAGCAAATCCCTATCTACATACCAACCACCAAAGGTCGCACCGTTTTTCTTTGGTATAATGGTGCTGATATTCACATAATCTCCCTGCAAAAGATAAATGTTTTTTACAGCAGAACCACCGTTAGAATCAAAGGAAAGACACAACTCACTACTAGTCACTTCACTTGCCACACCCGGCACAGTTACCGTACTGGTTTTTCCTCGGTAATTCACCGTTACTGTATTATTACCTAACTTCGTAGGACTAGCTGGACTTAATGTAAAGTCTGCAACTGCTACTCTCTTATAATTTGGTTCATCTGTACCCGTTCCATTTAATGCTGCTTCATATTCTGACTGGTTAAAGTATGCATGAACAATCATCTTTCCTTTTGGAATATCCTTGCCCACCGCTACCTTGCCACCTGTCCATGTAGCAATAATACCTACAACAGCATCCTCGCTTGGTTTCTCTGTTGTATTGTTATCCTGACTTCCATAATTCTTATCCGACATAGCAAATGCAGTTCTATATTCTGCAAACTTACTGTCTACATCTGGTGCAGATTCCATACCTAATAAGAAATAATCATAGGTACGTCCATAAGATGTCTCATTACCAGACGCATCGTAGCCTTTCGCCTTATCGTTATCATCGCGGTAAACATCCAGATGATACCATTTTTCCCCAATCTGTACTATATTCCAGACAGGAACGGAACCATTTTCCTTTGGTCCACGGATAATAGAAGAATCAATACCTAATTTCTTTAACAGCTTGTATACCAGTCCTGCATAACCTGCCGAACCGGATTTACCATATTTTAAAGCATCGTATGTTGAACAGGTAGCAATTGCTTCACCATCTACGGTTACCGAATCTCCCTTTTCTACATATAAAGCAACATAATCGTGTACCGCTTTCACCTTACAGTACGTTTCCTTTTCTTTGTTGCCGGATGCTTTCGCTTCCTTTATATAATCCTGAATCATAGTGTATAATTCACCGGTGCTGTTTTCACCACTTCCAGTAAACAACAAACGTTCTACGGATTCATCCACCGCTTCCGTCTGTTCTGCACTCTCTACATACTGCACAGTAAAAGTAAGCTTATTCACACCCGTTGCATTGTTCACTACCTCATCCACCACAACGTCTTTCATCTTATTGTAGAGATACGGACCATCTGATGTGCTATCCGCCATATCCTTCTGAAATGCTTTTTTCAGTACTTCTGTCTTCATCTTACCTGATGATAGAATCGTTCTGTAATCGCTACCACTGTAGTGTACGATAAATTTTGTATCACCATTTTTTAACCGTGTTGCCACCCAGGTTGTCATAACAGTTATACTATTGGTTTCATACTCTGGTGTAGTCGCCTCCTCGTCTTTCGCTAAGACATCTTCTCTTTCCAGAGCAATATCCTCGTATGTAGGATTCTCCACATTCACTGACTGCGCTGCCTCTGATACAATTGCTGGCGAAACACTCTCGCAGACAATAACACCCGCCAGCAATGCTGCCAGCCATTTTTTGTAATGTTTCTTCATAATAACACCTCATTCTCCCCAAATTTGTCAGTCTTTTTTACATATAGGTAGACTTTTCCTCATTATGTAAAATTATATCGCATTTTTCCATCTTATTCAAGAGTTTTATGGATGTTGTTCCATCAAATCCCTACAAAAGCACTGCTAATTCTTTACACGCTTCCTCATATCCACAAAATAAGATGCCATGCATTCCTATTTTTCGTGCTGCTTCCACATTTGCCGCTACGTCATCAATAAATACACACTTTTCCGGAACCAGATTATATGTATCCACCAACGTCTGATATATTGCCACATCCGGTTTTATCAACTTTACTTCATAAGAGAACACTCCACCTTTACAATAAGAAATTGCTTTGAGCGATTCTGCTGTATCTTTCCGCAATTTTTCCCCATAATTTGATAAATAATAGGTATTTATCCCCTGTCTATTCAACGTCTGAATCCAGTTTTCCGCATAAGAATATGTTCGTATGCATCCCTCAAAATTTTGGGATACTTCCCTGATTTCTTTTTCATATTTCGGGCATTTTTCTACCATTTGTTTTATTATTTCTTCATCTGACAGAATCCCCTTGTCATATTCCTCCCATACTCCGGACTGGAACACCGCAAAGCCCACTGCCTCCTCTATCGGTTTCGGATAACCAAAACTATGTACGTGTTGTTTCCAGCAAAAATCCACCAGCACCTTGCCAATATCAAAAATTACTGTATCTATCATAATGCCTCCTTCTTTCAAAAACAAAGTGCTGTCGTTTGCGACATATTACACCCTGCACTAGCGCAAAACAAGCCGATGTTCGCGTAAATGATAACCATCCACATATTGTCAGAATTGTCTGTAGCAAATAGCTGCTTTCACGCCCTGGTATATCAAAAAAACAGCACCTGCAATCAAGTGCTGTTTTTTATATCGGCTTATTTGTTACGAATTATTATATCATCTCTGCCAGGTCCGTTAGAAACCATGGTAATCGGGAATCCAATCTGTTCTTCGATAAATTCAACATACTTACGGCAATTTTCCGGAAGTTCGTCGTAATTCTTAATTCCACGAATGTCTGTCTTCCATCCTGGTAATACCTTGTATACTGGTTTTGCTTTTTCTAATTTTGCTGTAACAGGGAAATCTGTTGTCACTTCCCCGTCAATTTCATAGCCAACACATACCGGAATCTCTTCTAAATAGCCTAGCACATCCAATACGGTAAATGCGACATCTGTTGTACCCTGTAAACGACAACCGTACTTTGAAGCCACACAGTCAAACCATCCCATACGTCTTGGACGACCTGTTGTTGCACCGTATTCACCACCGTCACCGCCACGTCTTCTCAGTTCGTCTGCTTCGTCACCAAAGATTTCGCTGACAAAAGCACCTGCTCCAACTGAGCTTGAATATGCTTTACATACAGTGATTACTTTCTTTATTTCATATGGAGGAATACCTGCTCCGATTGCACCGTATGCCGCTAATGTAGAGGATGAAGTAACCATTGGATAAATACCGTGGTCCGGATCCTTTAACGTTCCTAACTGTCCCTCTAAAAGAATCTCTTTACCTTCTTTGATTGCATTCCATAAATAAGTAGATACATCACATACATATGGAGCAACCATGTCTCTATATTCTCTTAATGTTGCTAACAATTCTTCCTTATCAATTAATGGCTTGTGATACAAATGCTCTAATATTACATTCTTTGTCTCACATACACGCTCTACTTTCTCTTTTAACAGTTCATCATCAAATAATTCGCTGACCTGAAAACCAATCTTCGCATATTTATCAGAGTAAAATGGCGCAATACCAGACTTTGTAGAACCAAAGGACTTACCGCCTAATCTTTCTTCTTCATACTGATCAAATAAAATGTGATAAGGCATTACAATCTGTGCTCTGTCTGAAATTAATAATTTCGGCTTCGGCACACCCTTTTCCACAATTTCATTGACTTCTTTAAATAACAATGGTACATTCAATGCTACACCATTTCCAATAATACTTGTTGTATGATTATAAAATACACCTGATGGCAGTGTATGTAATGCAAACTTACCATAATTATTTACAATGGTATGACCAGCATTTGCTCCACCCTGAAAACGAATAATAATATCCGCTTCTTTTGCAAGCATATCTGTAATCTTACCTTTCCCTTCATCGCCCCAATTGGCACCTACAACTGCTTTAACCATGGCTGTTCCTCCTGTTAATTCGCAACGTATTAATGCGTTCGTTTTTTGTTCGGGCATAAGCCCACGGAATATAGTATACACTATATTAGGGCGGATGTACAATACTATTTTTCAGAAATGTTATGTTTTTTTCCGCTGACTGGTAGTTAGGGTGAAAATTCGAATTTGTGTGGGTGTCAAAAGTGTATTAGTCAACCGTCCGGCAGAGAGAGGGGCTGTAGCTTGCTATCAGAGGCAGGGCACTTAGCTGTAAGTGGTACTAAGGGATTTTGCCTGTTGCTAAGGACAATCGGGAAAATATAGAACTCGCAAGCTCAAACAACTATATTTTCCCGAT
>JBGVMW010000079.1:0-2013 GCA_045125095.1 Lachnospiraceae bacterium | reverse complement strand
GTTATATAGTTTCTTGTTTTTATACCAAACGATCCATCTCTCAGTGGGAATAAGAAAGTAAAAGCGCAGAAGTCATCCCCTTGTGAAAGGTCCGCACCCATCGCACATGGCATTCCCCAGAAATCTCTTCTTCTATGGGGTAATGTTTCTTCATAGGTAAAGAAATAGGTGTATCCTTCCATTGGGATCCCGAAACGTTTAGCTAGAATATCATTTCTAACAGCTGGCGCTTTTTCGGCTCTTTCAACATCTAGCTGATAAGTTTCATAAGTGACAGTTTTTCCAATATTAGGATTTGCTTTCATCCATGTTCTTGGATCTGAAACTTCTTCGACTTCATCTAATCGATAATACCATATCGACACATGTGGGTTGATATATTCCCCTTTAAGAATCTCCATTAATTCCATTTTGATTGTATCCCCGCTACCATTTCGAACAGTTCCTTCTGAGCTCATGGCTATAATCAAATAGTCATCCAGTTTAGAAGCCCCTTGTTCAATGGCACCAATTACATCTTCTCGTATATCTCCCGATAACCATTCGTCGACCGTTGCAATTTTACATCGAAGACCTTGTAACTTATTAATATTCATTGGTCTAATTTCTAGTAATGAACCGGTTAAGAAATTCTCAATCCCTTTCTTAGTAGAAGCTAATTTTGTTCGATTTGCTTTAGAGCCAGTTGTATTTTGGATAGACCCCTCAGTTAAAAACTGAAACAAAGGACCTTTAGCTCGCGTAATAGCAGTTCGAATTGGGGATAATATTTCTTCCGCTTGTTTCATTGTTGGCGCAGTTGTGATTTGATGAGTTGTGGTAACGTCAACATTGAGAAAATAGTTCTGGATTAAAGAACCATACATTGATTTAGCTGCACCCCTTGCAACGATTAAATACTGTTTATTAATTAATCGTTTCTTGATACGTTTATTTACATATCGTCCACCATGTCCATCTGGTGACGGTTCATATACACTCCTTTCGACAAAGTAGTACCAACCGAATACTTGTTCGGCCCATAACTTAAATGAGTCAAGTAAATGTAGATCGCCTCCATCCGTTAATGTTAATTCGTTCTCGCAGAATTCAATGAAACCATTAATTGCTTGATCATCGTAATATATTCCAGGATTCGCAATAAGGTCGTCGATTCTGTTCATCTCCATCGAGATTTCTTTGTTAACGGGTATTTCACCTCTCATTACGGCGTCCCGGAATTTACCATAATAAATAGGAGTAGCAGTATTCGACAACGCCATTTTGAATTTCTCCTTTCATATATTAAAATTATTTCTTACTCATTTCCATGAGCTGTTTCATTTGTATCGCTATCGCCAATGCACTGGCTGATACAGTTGTTACAGTTCCAGCAACATTAAGCCATTTCATAGCAGCCGATTCTCCAGCATCCTTTTCTCTAGACCGCATAACTTGTGTGTATCGTTCTTCCATGTTCATACGATTAACAATTTGTTGTAATTCTTTATCTGTCATTTTACTAAGATCGGTTTTAATTTTTGCTTCATACTCTTTATGGTCTTTCTCTTGTTGGTATTTTTTTGCAGTTTTAATAAGCGAATCAGCTTTATTTACTTGATTACTTAATTCTTGATAGTCTTTGGATGTACCATAACGTAGTTTACCGATTGGAGTTAAACTACCGTCTGAATTTTGGTATCTTCTCACACCCCATTTCTGTCCTTTAATACCATGATGTCTTAAATCACTCATTCATATCACCTCCTTTAGCTTTATTATCTGCTTCTAAGTATAATCGCCATTCTAGTTCAGCTAAAGTATTGTTAATACTATCCATTAAAACTGAACTAGTTGGAGGATCAAACATTAATCTAACTTTTAGATACACAAATGTTCTAACCATGTTTTCGTTCTCAGCAGTTGTATAATCAGCCCATCTTTCATATCCGTGTTCAATCGAGAATCCTCCATCTGGTCCGATACCTAATTGGTTTAAGATGCCAAAAACAGTATTGATGTGAATGATTATGT
>JBGVMW010000078.1:0-4217 GCA_045125095.1 Lachnospiraceae bacterium | reverse complement strand
CCTTAATCCGTGAAACTCATATACCAACATAATTCTCGAAACACCAAAATACAAGCATTTTTCATTGTTTTTTGTATAATTCAAAATTCACCCATTCGGTGATGGTTTATTCTGCTATAATAGTCTTGTCAGAAAACTATTTTAGGGAGCGGATTTTATGAGTAATATAAAAATTGAATTTACAAATGAACGTATCATTCCGGCGAGTGGTCTTGCCGTAGTCGGTGCTATTCTTGGAAAAAGCGATTTTGTGAAACGTTGTAATAGAATGGATGTTACCAAAAACAGGTCACAACATCAGATAAAAAACGGGGACATTCTACTTACTTATATCGGAATGCTATGCATGGGAAAACCACAGTACGGAGCTGTTCACGAGATGGATGATGATATTGAATTTTACAAGTATGCACTAGGCATCACAAGGGCAATACCTTCCGAAGAAACACTTCGGCAGAGAATGGATGACATCGGTAATACTATGCGTGAAAAAATCCTGTCTGAAAATGTGGAAATGTTGCGTTCTAATGGAATAGTTCCCGGCAGACTTCCAAGCGGATATGTTCCAGTAGACATTGATGTCACTCCGTTTGATAATTCAAAAACTAAGAAAGAAGGAGTATCACGTACCTATAAAGGATACGACGGATACGCTCCAATCATGGCATATATAGGAACAGAAGGCTATTTGATCAATGCAGAACTGAGGGAAGGAAAACAGCACTGTCAGAAAAATACACCAGAATTCCTGCGAGAAACAATTCGCCTGTGTAAACAGATTACAAATGAACCTCTTCTGGTACGTTTGGATTCTGGAAATGATGCAGCTGAAAATATTGGGATCCTTTTGGAAGAGGGTTGCAAATTTATCATAAAAAGAAACCTGCGTCGTGAAAGTAAGGAAGAATGGCTTTCCATGGCACAAAAACACTGTCAAAATATCACACAGCCACGTGAGGGAAAAACTGTCTACACGGGAAGTGATTGGAAAGATATTTCCTATACAACAGAAGACGGAATCCAAAAGACAGTTACGCTCCGTATCGGATACGAAATCACAGAACGAACCATAGATAAAAAAGGCCAGTTTCTTTTTCCGTCAGATGTGGAGGTGGAAACATGGTGGGAAAATACAGGAATGAGTGATGATGAAGTGATCAGACATTACCATGCCCACGGAGAATGTGAACAATTCCATAGTGAGATCAAAACAGACATGGATGTGGAACGTCTTCCTTCTGGAAAGTTTGACACAAACGAGCTGGTATTGGAGTTAACGATTCTGGCATACAACATTCTACGCATGATCGGACAGGAAACCATTGGAAGACGCAAAACACGACATAAAGTAAAACGCCGTAGACTGAGAACTGTCATAAGCAATCTGGTCATGATGGCAAGTCATGTAACATCACATGCAAGGCAACTGATTATCGGACTTGGGAAAAGTAATGTATGGCGACATACGTTTTCTGAAGTTTATACTGCATTTGCGGATTTCAGTCTATAAAAAGAAAAAGTCAAAGTGCAATTTTTCCTATAGGGGGAAGTATACCCTTTTACAGGACAAATCTTTCATTTTGACAAGCAAGATAGACATATTAAAAAAATATATGCCGATTCGAAGAAATTAATCGTATCGGCATAAAAAGATATTCAGTTTCACGGATTCAGGTTATTGTGAACTTCGACACTATCGTTCATGTAGAATTTTAATATATCATAAAAAATTTTTCAAGTAGTTTTATTCTATCCAGCAAAAAAAATTTAAACATTCTGTAAATTTGGTACCCCAGGAGTATTCATCGTGCTGCCCTTCATCCAGCTCATAATGTATATTTTCTAAGCTATTTTCCTTGGCAATTTCATAAGCAGACTTTGTCGAAGTATAGGCAAAATCGTATTTTCCAGTGTAAAAATAAATTCTGTTATCCGTTAAAATTTCCGGCGTCATATGCTCTTTTATATATTCAGTCATTTTTTCCGGATTTTGATTGTCACAATAGGAAAACATGCCGGTATATCCATACAGTTCCGGATATTGTGTACTGGCACATATGGCTGCCACGGCTCCATAGGATGCACCAATAATCGCTGTATGCTCTCTGTCTGTTTGTGTGCGATAATTTTTATCAATATAAGGTTTCAACGTGTTAGCATAAAAATCACACGTTTTTAGAACATCTCCGGCACCACCTCCATCGTATTCCCTCAGATAAAGATTATATTCTTTGTTTCTCCTGCTGCTGACGGAGTCCACCCCTACCACAATTATGCCTTTGGTGCGCTTTTCGTCATATAAAGTATCAAGGCTTTCATCGATATGCCATTCCTTTTGATAAGTTGCCGTGGAGCAGTCAAACAAATTCTGTCCATCAAACATATAAATTACAGGATATCTTTCTTCACTGTTTTCATATTCCGGTGGAAGATATATTCTTACTGTATTCTCCGTCCCCAGTTCCTCACTGTAGAATCCTTCTAGCACCTGTATGGTTCCCTTTTCTTTTTCCGGTTTTGGTGTGACCGTTTCTTTGCCACATCCACTGTTAATAACCAACAAACACATCAATCCCAAACATTGTATTATTTTTCTTTTCATAAGCCATCCTCCTTTGCTTTCTAGCCTAATTATAAAATATTCCAAAGAAAAGACCATGAAGAATTGGCAGAAAGGATTGTCGGATTATCAATTTCGATATAAAATAGCATCAGAAACTTATATTAGGAAAAGTTAGGAGAATACTTATGGAAATTTGCACGAAAGAACATCACGGATACTTTACTTTAGATATGGGATATTATGAAGGTTTGGGATTTGACTCTTCCGCTTTACAAAACAGCCGTCTTTCTTTGGTTTTTATCGAATCCGGCAGCGGAATATTTCTTTTCAATCACCAAGCCATCTCTTTTGATGCTCCTGTTTTGGTTTGCGCAAACGAAACGGAACTTCTGTCTATTGAAAAAGACATTTCTGTAAAAGCCATCCTGTTTCATCCTTCCATTATAAATAGTGCATTAAATTTCCAAAATATCAGAACAACTTCTTCTACCTTAAGCACTACTGAAATGCAAGATTGTTTTTATCTGGATTCCTTCGTCAAGCGAATTTCTCCTTCTTATGGGGTTTTGTTTCCAAATCCGGATAATTCTCTTCGAATTACAAAGCTTTTTCAGGATTTTTATGCCCAAATCACATTGCAGGATACAGACTTTTGGGCATGCAGAAGCCGTACTTACTTAATTGAACTATTAGCTTTGGCAAATACGTTATCCCATGAGAAGGCTACGCTTATCCATACTGAAAAACAGAAAAAAGATGATGAAATTCTTGCGGTAATTACTTATCTGAAAAGTAATCTATACAAGAAAATCACCATCTTAGATTTAACAAAACAATTTTCAATGAATCGAACCGATTTATCCAAACGGTTCCTTTCCTATACCGGCGAAACTATCTTTCAATTTCTAAATCGAAACAGAATAGAGATAGCCGCTGCCATGTTAAGGGACACCCTGATTCCCATTTCCGAAGTCACAGAACGGGCAGGATTTCAGGACTATTCCTATTTTTCCCGCACCTTCAAAAAGGAAAAAGGGATTTCTCCGAAACATTACAGAGAACAATATTGCTGGATGTCCAAGGAAAACTAAACTCCTTCGTTACACTTTTTCATCCAGACAATAAACTCATCCAATGCTACCGGCTTACTATACAAATAGCCCTGATACCAGAAACGCCTAATTCTTTTAGTTTATCTCGCTGTTCTTCGGTTTCCACATATTCAGCAATTACTTTTACGCCTAATTTCTCTCCCAATTCAACCACAGAAGCCACAATCTTCTGGTCTGTGGAATTCTCCAGTATGTTTTTTACCAAAGAACCATCCAGTTTTACTACATCAAAATAATTCGATTGTAAATAAACAATAGACGTATGACCCATACCAAAATCATCAATCAATAATGTATGGCCCACCTGCTTTAGATGTTCCAGCTTTTGAATTACAGCATCTGTATTGGAAAGCATATCCTGCTCTGTCATCTCGATCCACATTTTATCTGCCGTCTTCTATTTTAAAGTCTAATTTCTCCCGTTTATTGGAACGTTCCGCAGAAGTTCTTGCATTAAATTCCGTTTTCCATTCCGCACTGTCACGAGGCGGTATGTTAATTAATCTTGGATTATCCTTCATGGCAAGATGTACTGTTCTGCC
>JBGVMW010000077.1:0-1829 GCA_045125095.1 Lachnospiraceae bacterium | reverse complement strand
CTTTTCCAAGAGATTTCATAACTTTTTTGATATAGTCTTAATGTCTATAGTTTAGAGCATGCTGCAGCATCAGTCGGGAATAAGGTAATTCGACACATCGAGTTCCTTATTCCCGATTGATGTATATAATGTATGGATTTTAGGTTAAAGACTAAGTTCTATTTTTAGGTAAGACTCTATATGTTTTAGGATTTGAGTCCTTACCATGTCTTCGATTGCATTTTCAAGTTGAGTTTCAGTATGAACCACCCAATTAGCATAATCTTCGTCATCCGGGTGTTTAGCTTGTTCCAGAACTGCTTCTTTATAATTGCGAAAGCATTCTGATACTATTTCACGGTGTTTATTATTCATGTCTTTCTATTTATGACGGCGTCACTAGCATCATGTAGAGGGTGGAGAGATACTATTACTTTGACCAGACATTCATCTATTACTCTAATTTGTTTCATCTCCTGCAATCTGGCACTACATAAGGATGGATAGTTCAGCCGATTGTATGTCAATAATTAATAACCTTATATGGTTCGCCTGATCGGACGACGGCAAACATCCTAAGTATCAGTTTGAACTTTATAGCATTGATGACAATGCCATGAGCGCTCTTATCTCCTCCCTTTTCTTTCATCTTGCGCTGATAATAACGTCTAAGTCCAGGATCATGCACAATAGCGCTGCGTGCGGCCATGGAAAGTTCCGCCTTTTGTTGTGTGCGGCATATTTTAGACACCTGTGTCTTACCTTTAACACTTGTTCCTGAGGCATAGTCAAAAGGAGCAACTCCGATGTAGCATGCATATTTTCTTGGTGAATCAAAAGACTTGAAGTTGTTAGTATATACAATTGTGTTGATTGCGTTTACCAATCCTATACCCTTGACACTGTGGACTAAATCAAAGTTTCTCCTGATCGATGGGTCCTCTGAGACTGTTGCCAGCATTTGTTCTTCAACTTTCTTGATCAACTTTTCTATATGATTAATAGCGGACTCGTTGCGTGCTCTGCCGGATGCGGTTTCATATTGCCCCATTGCACTATGAAGATTGATTATAGCTGTTCGTTGTCGCACGTATTGACGACGTTCGGTAAGAAGATATTGCAGCTTAATGATGCTTTCAGCAGGTCTTTCATATAATCTAAGCCTGTCTCTGCGAGTATAGGCAAACTCAGCTATACGAGCAGCGTCTACTGTGTCATTCTTTCCTCTTGCAAGTCCAATGGAACGTTTAATGTCAAGTGGGGAGTTGAGGCTTAATGCAATGCCTTTCTTGTGCGCAAATGCGATGAGTGTGTTAGTGTAGATGCCGGTGTGCTCTGCACAAATAAGTAGTTCAGATGGCTTGACCCCTCGATGTTTTAACCAGGACATCATTTCTGCAAGGCCTTTTGCACTGTTGGCAAAATGGAGAAAGTCTGTCTTTCGATCGCAAGCTGGATACAGTGCTGCATCCAGTGTCTCTTTGGAGATGTCAATCCCAACAAAATGAGAAAATTGCATAACTTTGTGGTGTTTAGATGGCTGACGTCATATTGTTTTCGACACTGATACTTTTATTAGACTACAATGTCTACGATTCTAAATGGTCATTTCAATATGGAGAAAGAGGAGGTCTGATACGCGCCGCGAATATGTCAGTTCAGTAGCGAGCTTAGTTCACCTCCTCTTTCTGGTCAGTCTTATTGGTTTAACATATGTCCTGAAAATGTCTAATACCCTTTGAAGGGAACACCTAGAAGGGACCGTAGTTCACATTATTCAGACCTATGTCAAAGGTACAATAAAAGAGCACCATAACTCCATATTGGAATTATGGTGCAAATCTAAAAGA
>JBGVMW010000076.1:0-4599 GCA_045125095.1 Lachnospiraceae bacterium | reverse complement strand
AACGATGTTGTCGACGAACTGCTGGGGAGTGACGCCGGCCTCCTTGGCCTTCTCCTCGATCTTCTGGCCGTGCTCATCGGTGCCGGTCAGGAACTTGACATTGTAGCCCTGGAGCCGCTTGTAGCGGGCCATGGCATCGGTCGCCACGGTGCAGTAGGCATGGCCGATATGCAGATTGGAGCTGGGATAATAGATGGGGGTGGTAATGTAGTAATTACCCTTGCAGTTGGTGCACATTTTCTTTTCCTCCTGGAATTTAGAGTGGAGATTTGAGAGTGGAGAGTGGAGATACTCCTGATCTTCACTCTGCAATCTTCACTCTTCAATCTCAAAATAAAAAACGCCCCCGGAATACTCCAAGGGCGTAAGTTTACGCGGTACCACCTTGTTTCGCAGAAAGCACGTCATTGCGAGCCGGTGCATACCGGCGTGGCAATCTCGTGGAGCTTCTGCCTTTCTTGACGCTGTGACGGGCGTACCCGTGGATGACTACCTTTCGCCATCCCGGCTCCGGGGCCATGTTCGCCGCCTCTTCCCTGCCCGTTCTCAGCATCCGGACTCTCTGTGAGGTATCAAACGGTTACTCTTCCCTTCATCGCCTTTTGTGGGATTGTACCCACTCATATTGCCATAAATGTTGGGATTTGTCAACCATTTTTTCCCGCCACGCCCAGCACCACCGCATCCACGGGGCACTCCGGGCAGAGCCGGGAGGCGCACTCCCCCGCTGTCAGCAGGACGAGCTCTCCATTTTTCACCCCGATGGGGTCCAGGGCCGTCAGAAGCTGCGCGCCGCACTTGACCTGCACGAACCGCTTCTCCTCCACCCCGCTGACACTGCGCAGCAGCTCCACCGTCCCCAATACCGTTCCAAGAATCATAACCGATCCCACCTTTCGGGGCTAGTTTGCGCAGGTTCCGGCAGGGTATGCGAAAAAGTGCGGGGTTGTTTACTTTGGGGTAGAGATGTGATATAATTCATGAAACAAACTTGAATTTGTGAGAGGGATTGGTATGCCAAGAGGAAAAAGATTAAAATTGGGTGATATATATGAAATTGAATTGCCAAACGGGAAAAAGGCATATGCTCGGTTATTCAATGAATGTACTTTAGCTATATATACTGGCGTTTATAATGATTACGCGGAAGTCCCTCAGGAAGAATCATACTTTAGATATGTCAGTGCATATAAAAAGGTTCTGACAGACGGTGTGTGGAAAGTTGTTGGAAATAGGCCTTTCAGCAACGATGACGATGCTTGGGCTCCACCAAAAGTTGTAGTAGATGCTATAACCGGTAAGGGGAGATTGTATCATAAAGGCGAAATAAAGCCTTGTTCATTCGAGGAATGCAAAAACTTGGAAGTTGTAGCCGTTTGGGACAGAAACCACATAATTGATATGCTTATGGGAGAAAACAAATGGGATGATTCAATTCGTAAACCAATTTGATAAATTCCAATTTGAAAACCACAATTTTATAAGTGGTTATTAACCCTCACAGGGGTTTAATAAAATCCTCCAAAAGCCTTGAAAATAAAGGGTTTATCGCAAAATGCTCACCTTAACTTATTATACGATTTCACTTACGTTTATTCTTCCCTTGGAAGCTGATAAGGGCAAACACAAGGGCAAGAAAATCTGATAACAAGATATAAGAGAATGTGGCAATCGGAGAACTGTGACGTATGTGCGAATATATTATACTGGAGGATTTATTATATGGACAAGTACATTTTTGATGAAAGCAACGGTTTATGGTATGAATTGCAGGGAGATTATTATATCCCTTGTCTGATACTTTCCGAAGAAGAAACACAGCCTATCGGCTTATGGGGACAACGCCACAAGCAGTATCTGAAAGAGCATAGGCACATTGTTTACACCACAATGCTGATTGATGGTACACTTAACCGTTATCTTGCAGATATTAACCAACAGGCGGAGCAAATGTTCCACAGATTGATTGATGAAATGGCTCAAAAGCAGGGTGTGACAGAACAGTTAAAAGCAGAAAATCAAATGGAATGGGTACAGCAGATGAACGCTTGCAAGGCACAGGCAGAAGAAATAGTGAAGTTTGAACTGATTTATGATTGATACCGAGAACTCCCGGACGAAAATGTTCGGGCGTTTCTTGTATGAATGGTAGAAAACTTCACACTTGTATGCTATACTTTATTTTACGCAAGAGCAAGATGCGTTCGAAGCTGTAGAAGGCTTTAGTTCTGTCATGTTATGAAAGCAGTACACATCGGGTGCATTTAGAAAATTGCTCCAATCAAATGGTATCAAGCAATCATTTTCAGCTACCGGCAGGCCTCATGACAACGCAGTCGCAAAGAAGGTTTCCGCGAAAGCGTAAAACAGTATATTCAGTTTTACAATGAGGTTCGCCCTCATCAAACCCTGAAATACCAGATACCACAGGCCTTTGAGACCGAGCACGATTCAATTTTATCGAAAACATGTGTCCAAATAGCGACATGGAGTAAAAATAATACTTTTGCATTTCTGGACTTTTGGAATATCTTCTCCAAAATACAAAATCGGAAAACCCAAGCATTGCCAGGCTTTCCGAAAAGAAAAAAACGTTTTTCGAAAAAAATGTTCGAAAAACGGGTTTCGTTCAGAAAAGCAGGACACCGTGAAACCGCACAGTCCAACCATATAACTTATTGGTGGAACATGCGATTTTACGGTGGGGTTGAGATATGAGGAGGAATACATCATGTACTATCACATAGCAGAGACGCTAAAACCAATCCGGCCAGAAGATGTTGAGATTTGGGAGAAAATCGCAGTCATTCTAAATCCGGAAGAAATCAAGGACCATAAGCTGCCAGCTATGCTGATTCCGCCGGAGTCTATGCTCTGCGCAGGAAATATTAAGGGCTGTCGGCTGATGGTTGAGCAAAACCGAATCCTCGGCGAGATTCACGAGCCGGCAAGACCACATCAGCAGGAAAAGAGAATCGTTTTCACATGGTGGAACAACAACCTTCTTTTTGTTGATGCGGACGGAGAAGCCGCCAAATGTATGGAACGGGTCAGGAATATGCGCCCGCATCATGCGGATGGGGCATATGATTTACTGATGGATTTTTTTCTGGCTCTGATTATGGATGACCTCTTCCATATTCAGAACATGGAAGAACGCATTTCCGGACTTGAACAGATGGTATTGGATAACCAGACAGACAAGTTTATCAGGCAAATGAGCCGGCTCCGGAAGGAACTGAATCAACATAACCGTTACTACGCTCAGATGAATGATATGGTGGCAACTTTACAGGAAAATTCTACCGATTTATTGGATGAATGCAGTTCCGGCAGGCTGCAGTATATTCTTCGCAGGTTGAATCGCTTACAAGAGGAAACCCAGATGCTGCGAGAATATGCCAGTCAGGTCAGCAGCGAGTATCAGGCCCAGATGGATCTTGGGCAGAACCGGATTATGAAGCTTTTGACAATTGTTACCACAATTTTTATGCCGTTGTCTCTGATTGCAGGATGGTATGGAATGAATTTTGACAATATGCCGGAACTTCATTGGGTCTATGGTTATCCGGCGGTGGTTGTGCTGAGTGCATTAATTGTGGGAGGATGTATTTACTACTTCAAGAAAAAACGATACTTGTAAACGGAAGCGCCCTGGAACTTCCAGGGCGTTTCGTATTGGGTTATTTGTCTACCAATCGGTAGCCGCCGTCGATTTCCGTTAAAATACTTTTTTCCGTTTCAATTTGCCCGCCCAAAAGTCCCTGTGAAGACCGGTTTTGATGGATTCGCTTCATCATAGTTCATTTCCTCCTTAAAAGGAACTCACACCAGCAGTATGAATGCTTACAATCCGCTGTGATAAAACAAAAAGCCGCAGGGAATGGCATGTGTCCATAAAACAGTTAATCCTCCGTATGGTTGAGATCATCCGGAGGATTCTTTATAGTCTATATTCTAACTTGCTTGCGGCAATTCCACAGGGGATAGCCGCTTTAGCGGCGCAAAGTAATGCAGCCACCTTGAGGTTACGAAATGACGAAATTTTCTTGGTCATACAGTTTTCTCCTGCTGACGGAAAATGAAGATGCCGATACTCCCGATAGGAGCGCCTTGCAGTTTGGTTTTTAATAGTCCGACAAACATGGATTTGAAAATTACAATTTTATAAGTGGTTATTAACCCTCACAGGGGTTTAATAAAATCCTCCAAAAGTCTTGAAAATAAAGGGTTTATCGCAAAATGCTCACCTTAACTTATTATACGATTTCACTTATGTTTATTCTTCCCTTGGAAGCTGATAAGGGCAAGAAAATCTGATAACAAGATATAACAGAATGTGGCAATCGGAGAACTGTGACGTATGTGCGAATATATTATACTGGAGGATTTATTGTATGGACAAGTACATTTTTGATGAAAGCATCGGCTTATGGTATGAATTGCAGGGAGATTATTATATCCCTTGTCTGATACTTTCCGAAGAAGAAACACAGCCTATCAGTTTGTGGGGACAGCGCCACAAGCAGTATCTAAAGGAGCATAAGCAGTTCCTCTATACCACAATGCTGATTGAGGGTACACTAAACTCCTACCTTG
>JBGVMW010000075.1:0-1999 GCA_045125095.1 Lachnospiraceae bacterium | reverse complement strand
CTCCCTAATAAATCAAGTCTTTTTTCCTTTAAAATAAAGGTTTTTTTAGTTTCTATCTCAGATAAATGAGCAACTGTCATGGATATTTCTCTGTATCTGGTACGAAAATAGCTGGTTTTGGGTATACGAAATAAAACGTCTTCTCTGTTCCGTTTTAAATGGCCTTGTGTATGCCCTTCCATCTATGGCTGCGCACCTCCCGTGTCTACCAGGATCATCACTTCGTGAGTCCTAACTTCCTTCGTCCCGCCTATCCATAATCCGGGTGTCAGCTTAGCTCCTTTACAGGGTCATGCCCTCCGGAAAATATTCCTGCCGACTACTTGCTCATTCTTTGTTTTATTACTGACTTGCTTCCTGTAACAGCACTTTTTAAGCGGACGTTACCCATTACATTCTGCTTCGTTTGCCTTTTCAGGCTGGTTACTTCCTGTGTTTTATGCTGCAAGTATCTGTGGTCTCTTTATATCCTGCAACATCTTTGCTCCGTCATAGGCTACACCTTTTGTTAGTATCGTATAAAAGATTCTAAGTGCTTTACAGGCAACCGCTATGACTGATTGCATCTTCTTTAACGGATTCTCTTTTCTGGTTCTATAATACCGGTGTACTTCTTTAAATTCTTCATTCCTTGCGATCAAGGATATGGCTGCCTCATACAGTACATATCTGAGTCGTTTACGCCCTCTATAACTGATATGGCTCTCGCCTTTATGTTTTCCTGAACTACACTCTACAATGGCATATCCTGCCAGCTTTTGCAGTTGCTTTGGAGCATCAAAGCGTGTAATGTCTCCTACTTCTGCAACAAATCCGCTTACTGTTTTCAATCCAATTCCTTTGATTTCCAACAGCTTATCTATATAAGGAATCTCTGACAGCTTTTGTTCTATCATGCTCATCAGTTCTTCCTCTCTTTTACGGTAGATTTCATAATCATTCAATAGATTTTTCAATTCGATTCTCGCACTGTCAGGTGCTTCCTGACTTCCAATACTGTGTTCTGCAGCCGTTAACAGGGTCTTTGCCCTCTTTGGTCCAGCCGCTCTTATCTTAGCATCCCGCCAGATTTTATTGATCCCATCTACACCCAGTTTTACGATATCCTGTGGCAAAGGTGCCTCTTTTAATACCATAAGACCACTCACTGAATCCGGATTTTTATAAACGTCTTTGATTTCCGGAAAATAAATACTGAACCATCTTGCGATGCGATTCTTAATCCGTGTGATTTCTTCTTGGGTTTGTAATCTGAGATTTGAAAGACTCCGAATCTCAGCATAAATACCAGTTGGTATATATGGATATGAAAATCTTCCTTCATTTACCAGAGCCGCAATTGTCTTTGGATCCTTACGGTCATTTTTGTTTGGATTGTTGTCATCCAGCTCTTTTGACTTCTTTACATGATGCGGATTTACATGAACCGGTTTCATTCCGTTGTCCTGCAGGTACGCTCCCAGATTGAACCAATAGTGTCCCGTTGGCTCCATTCCCGGAATCACAACGTCTTTTCCATGTTTCTCTGCGATATCCTCCATCCATGCTTTGAAAGTCACAAAGCCAGCTTCATTATTGCTGAATTCCAAAGGCTTTTTTGAATACTCATAATTACGCCAGTCAAATGCTCTTGCAAAGTGAGTTTCACTTCCTACATCAATCCCAACAATTAAAGTCTTTTCCGTAATGGATTTAATTTTTGCGTTCTGTGTGTTATACTTCATTTCAGATACCTCTGTTCAATAAGATTTTTTACTAACCGTTCCAAAGTCAGTAATCTTATTCTACACTGAGGTATTTTTTTCTCAACCTTCTTTCTCGGAATTCCTTATATTTGAATTATACAGGAAGCTCCTCTCTGGTAAAAGTTTGCTTATTGAGTACATAATGTTCAATGATTCTGTAGTTGGCATTGAATTTGGAGAAAACAACAAATTGCCGATTACCGTATATTCGGAAGATGATCAAACGATTGCGAAACAGAAGACAGAAGATTTGA
>JBGVMW010000074.1:0-20837 GCA_045125095.1 Lachnospiraceae bacterium | reverse complement strand
TCAGCGTACCAATACTGTCCCGCTGCACCTGTTTGTGAAAAATAACATCACAGGCATGCTGAAATCGCACCTGCTCCGCAGTAAATGATAAATTTTCTTCCATAATAAAGCCTTTCTAAGGTGAAATTGTGGTGCTCCATTCTAACTTATAATAGATAATTGCGAAACGCCTACTAACTTATAATTGCGAAAGGAGCCGTTTGTATGTTATTATATTGGCATTAAGAAACCATAAAATGTCAATAATGTAGTGAGTTGCCAAACATGCTCCGGTATAGTATATTCCTAAGCAGATAATTAGGAGCCGCTTTTAGTGGATGTGAAATCCGCAACATTGCTACCATTATCATACAGACAGCACAGAAAATCAACCATAAAAACACAACAAACGAGAAAGACAAAGAGGGGTATTTATGTTAGAAAAAGCGATAAAATTTGCATCAGAAGCACATAGGGGACATTTGCGAAAAGTTTCAGGAAAACCATACATTGTACATCCCATGGAAACCTGTGTCATTGTATCCAATATGACAACAGACACGGAACTGTTAGCGGCAGCCTTACTCCATGATACCATAGAAGATACGCCGGTAACTTATGAACAGATAGAAGCGGAATTTGGAAAACGAGTAGCAGATTTCGTTCAGTCAGAAAGTGAAGATAAGTCAAAAACCTGGATGGAGCGCAAACAGCACACCATTGATCACATCCGGGAGAAAACGTTAGAAGAAAAGATATTAATCCTAGGTGACAAACTCAGCAACATCCGTTCCCTGAATCGCGAATATGTAAAGAATGGAGATGCTGTCTGGGAATATTTCAAAATGAAAGATAAAAAAAAGCAGGGCTGGTATTACAAAGGAGTAGCAGAGGCTTTGACAGACTTATCTGCTTATCCGGAATATCAGGAATTTGTGTTGCTTTGTGAGAAAGTATTTGGCTAAGATCAGAGCAAATGTTCTGCTAACTGGGGAGAAACGGTTGCAGAAAGTACTTTTCAGATACACTCTTGAATCGATTGCTGTTGTTTTTGCAAGAGATTATACAATTTACACAAAAAAATGGTATAAATCAGCCGAAAAAAGTAGTTGAAAAAAATTTTTATCTATGATAAAATTTTTACAATTTAAGAAGGAGGACGCTCCAACTATAAGTAGTGTCTTTTTTTTTGAGCAAATATAGGAAAATAGTGTCGGAATGCACAAAAAAATATGTGTTTTATAGGTACTATTGTCTAAAAAATCCAAAAATTAAAAAAGAACTATACCGTTGCAGGTGGAATGGAGGAAAAAATGAAAGCTTTTTTGATACTTGAGGATGGAACCGTCTTTACAGGTACCAGTATTGGTGCAGAAAAAGAAGTAGTGAGTGAAGTGGTTTTCAATACCTCAATGACAGGTTATTTAGAAGTATTAACAGATCCTTCTTATGCAGGACAGGCCGTTGTAATGACCTATCCGCTTATCGGTAATTACGGCATCTGCCATGAAGATATGGAATCGTTAAAGCCATGGCCGGATGCATATATTGTTCGTGAACTTTCCAGAATGCCAAGTAACTTCCGTAGTGAAGATACCATTCAGCATTTTCTTAAAGAACATGATATCCCAGGAATTGCAAATATTGATACAAGAGCATTGACAAAGATTCTTCGTGAGAAGGGTACCATGAATGGTATGATTACAACAAACGAGAATTATAATGTAGAAGAAGCAATTGCAAAAATGAAACAGTATGCAACAGGAAATGTGGTTGATAAGGTAACATGCAGCGAAAAAACTGTTTTGCCAGGAACTGGTAAGAAAGTAGCATTGCTTGATTTTGGTGCGAAAAACAACATTGCAAAGTCCTTAAATGAAAGAGGATGCGAAGTAACCATTTATCCTGCAAGAACTCCGGCAGAGGAAATCTTAGCAACCAATCCGGATGGAATCATGTTATCAAATGGGCCTGGAGATCCAAAAGATTGTGGAACTATCATTGATGAAATTAAGAAATTATACGATTCAGAAGTTCCGATTTTTGCTATCTGCTTAGGGCATCAGTTAATGGCACTCGCAACCGGTGGTGATACTCATAAAATGAAGTATGGACATCGTGGTGGTAACCATCCGGTTAAGGATTTAGAGACCAATCGTGTATATATTTCTTCCCAGAATCATGGCTATGTAGTAGACGTAGACAAGATGCCGGAAGGAGTAGCAGAGGTAAGCTTTGTAAATGTAAATGATGGAACCGTAGAGGGATTGAAATACATCGGCAAGAATATATTTACTGTACAGTTCCATCCGGAAGCGTGTCCTGGACCACAGGATTCCGCGTACCTGTTTGACCGCTTTATTAAAATGATGGAGGTAACAAAATAATGCCTAAGAATCCTGATATTAAAAAAGTTTTAGTAATTGGTTCCGGTCCAATCGTGATTGGACAGGCAGCAGAATTTGACTATGCCGGTACACAGGCATGCCGTTCCTTAAAAGAGGAAGGTATCGAAGTAATATTGGTGAACTCCAACCCTGCTACCATTATGACGGATAAGGATATTGCAGACAAAGTATATATTGAGCCATTAACTACAAAAGTAGTAGAACAGTTAATCATAAAAGAGAAACCGGACAGCGTACTTCCGACATTGGGTGGACAGGCTGCCTTGAATCTGGCGATGGAGTTAGATGAGAGTGGTTTCTTAAAAGAGAATAATGTAAAATTAATTGGTACCACACCAGAGACAATCAAAAAAGCAGAAGATCGTGAAATGTTCAAGGCAACCATGGAAAAAATCGGTGAGCCATGTGCAGCTTCAGAGATTGTTCATACGGTGGAAGAAGGTATTGCATTTACCAATACCATCGGATATCCGGTTGTACTTCGTCCGGCTTACACCTTAGGAGGAAGTGGCGGTGGTATCGCTCACAATGAAGAGGAATTAGTAAGTATCTTAGAGAATGGCCTTCGTTTAAGCCGTGTAGGACAGGTTCTTGTGGAGAGATGTATTGCAGGCTGGAAGGAAGTGGAATACGAGGTAATGCGCGATAGCAACGGTAACTGCATTACTGTATGTAATATGGAGAACTTAGATCCTGTAGGTGTTCATACAGGTGACAGTATCGTAGTAGCACCTTCTCAGACATTAGGTGACAAAGAATACCAGATGCTTCGTTCTTCCGCACTGAATATCATCAGTGAGTTAAATATCACTGGTGGATGTAACGTACAGTACGCGTTAAAGCCGGATTCTTTTGAATACTGTGTAATCGAAGTAAACCCTCGTGTAAGTCGTTCATCTGCATTGGCGTCTAAGGCAACCGGTTACCCAATTGCTAAAGTTTCTGCCAAAATTGCATTAGGCTACACATTAGATGAAATCAAAAACTCCGTTACAGGTAAGACATATGCAAGCTTTGAGCCTATGTTAGACTACTGCGTAGTTAAGATTCCAAGACTTCCGTTTGATAAGTTTATCAGTGCAAAGAGAACACTGACTACACAGATGAAGGCAACTGGTGAAGTTATGAGTATCTGCACCAACTTTGAAGGTGCACTTATGAAAGCACTTCGTTCCTTAGAACAGCATGTAGACAGCTTACTGTCTTATGATTTCAGCAACTTAGATGACGAAGAGTTAGAGAAGGCATTACATCGTGTAGATGACAGACGTATCTTTGTTATCGCAGAAGCATTGAGACGTGGTGTTTCTTACGAAGTAATCAACAATATTACAAAGATTGACCCATGGTTTATTGATAAATTAGCAATTATCGTTGAGATGGAGAAGGCATTGAAGAAAGGCCCTCTTACAGAAAGCTTGTTAAGCGAAGCAAAACGTATTGAATTCCCGGATACTGTAATTGCAAAATTGACAGGAAGAACAACGGAAGATGTTTGCAGCTTGCGTAAAGAATACGGTATTGTTGCAGGTTACAAGATGGTAGATACCTGTGCTGCCGAGTTTGAAGCAGTTACACCATATTACTACTCTTGTTTCGGAAGTCAGAATGAAGTAGAAGAGACTTCTGGCAAAAAGAAAGTATTAGTATTAGGTTCCGGTCCAATCCGTATTGGACAGGGTATCGAGTTTGACTACTGTTCCGTACATTCCACATGGGCATTCCGTGAGGAAGGTTGGGAGACTATTATTGTAAATAATAACCCGGAGACCGTAAGTACAGACTTTGATATTGCAGATAAATTATACTTCGAGCCTTTAACAGAGGAAGATGTAGCAAGCATTGTAGATATTGAGAAACCGGACGGTGCAGTAGTACAGTTTGGTGGACAGACAGCGATTAAGTTGACAGAAGCGTTGATGAAGATGGGTGTTCCGATTTTGGGAACATCAGCTGAAAACGTTGATGCGGCAGAAGATAGAGAGATTTTCGATGAAATCTTAGAGAAATGTTGCATTCCAAGACCTCAGGGGAGAACCGTATTTACTGCTGAGGAAGCAAAAGAAGCGGCTCATGAATTAGGTTATCCGGTATTGGTTCGTCCTTCTTATGTATTAGGCGGTCAGGGTATGCAGATTGCCGTTTCTGATGATGATGTAGACGAATACATTGGAATTATCAACCGTATTGCCCAGGAGCATCCAATCCTGGTAGATAAATACTTAATGGGTAAGGAAATCGAAGTAGATGCGGTATGCGACGGAGAAGATATCTTGATTCCAGGTATCATGGAGCATATCGAGAGAGCCGGCGTTCACTCTGGCGACAGTATTTCTGTGTATCCGGCACAGAGCATTACCCAAAAGACACAGAAAGTAATTGTAGACTATACAAAGAAGTTAGCAAATGCACTTCATGTAGTAGGTCTTATCAACATCCAGTTTATCGTATGCGGAGAAGAAGTATATGTAATCGAGGTAAATCCTCGTTCCAGTCGTACCGTACCATATATCAGTAAGGTAACGGGTATTCCGATTGTAAAACTGGCAACAAAAGTAATCATTGGTAACAAGATTAAAGATTTAGGTTATGAACCGGGACTTCAGAAAGCAGCAGATTATATTGCAATCAAGATGCCGGTATTCTCCTTTGAGAAGTTGCGTGGTGCAGATATCAGCCTTGGACCGGAAATGAAGTCTACTGGTGAAGTATTAGGCATTGCAAGTACCTTTGAAGAAGCGTTATATAAAGCATTCTTAGGAGCGGGTTATAACCTTCCAAAACATAAGCAGATGATTATCACTGTAAAAGATGCGGACAAGTTAGAAGTCGTAGATATTGCAAGAAGATTTAAGGCATTAGGCTACAAGATTTTTGCAACCAGAAGCACTGCTCGTGTATTAAATGAAAATGGAGTGGAGGCTTCCCGCGTCAACAAGATTGAGCAGGAATCACCGAACCTTATGGATTTGATTTTAGGACATAAGATTGATTTGGTTATCGATACACCAACCAACGGAAGCGAAAAGAGTCGTGATGGTTTCTTGATTCGTCGTAACGCAATTGAAACAGGTGTAAACGTATTAACCAGCTTAGATACAGCTGAGGCATTGATCACCAGTTTAGAGACTGCAAGTGCACAGCATTTAACATTAATTGATATTGCAACAGTTAAGAGCCGCGGTTAAGGATAGGATCTTAAGCTGACGGTGATGATAAGGCGGGTGTATTTGCCCGCCTTATGTCCATTATATAAGTAATTGAATGAAGTAAGGTGATTGCGATAGGCAAATACGCAAACCTCTGAGTGAATAATGTAAAACATAGAAAGGTGTAGGATTTTATGAAAAATATAATGATTGCCCAGTCTGGTGGCCCTACAGCCGCTATCAATGCTACCGTAGCAGGTATTATCAGTGGTGCATTAGCAAGCGGTTCGGTAGAGCACATATATGGTTCTATGAATGGTATACTTGGTGTTATTGAAAAGCGATATGTGGATTTAAGTGACCAGATGCACGATACAGTTGCACTTGATATGTTAAGTAAAACACCGGCAGCTGCATTAGGTTCCTGTCGGTATAAATTAAAAACACCGGAAGAAAATCCGGAGGAATACTGGAAAATGATTGAAAATCTCCGTGAATTGAATGTAGGATATTTCTTTTATATAGGCGGAAATGATTCTATGGATACCGTAGATAAGCTATCAAGATTCTGTGTAATGAATGATGTGGAGGATATCAAGATTATCGGTGCGCCAAAAACCATAGATAATGATTTACCGGAAATTGACCATTGTCCGGGATTTGGTTCAGCAGCAAAATATATTGCTACCACATTTGCAGAGCTTGTTCGTGACTGTAACGTGTATGATATGCCGGCAGTTACTATTGTAGAATGTATGGGACGAAATGCAGGCTGGCTGACGGCAGCATCTGCATTGTCAAGACTGAACGGTGATAGGGGGCCAAGTCTCATTTATCTTTGTGAGAAAGCTTTTTCGGTAGAGCGTTTTATTGAAGATGTAAAAGAGCAATTGGCCATTCATCCGGCAGTTGTTGTTGCAGTCAGTGAAGGACTGAAGGATGAAAATGGTGTGTATATTTCAGAATCCCAGCAGTCTGGTGCGGTGGATGTGTTTGGTCACAGCTACATTGCAGGTGCAGGTAGATTTTTAGAGGAGCAGGTGCGCACAAAAATTGGTTGTAAAGTACGTTCCATTGAACTGAATCTGATGCAGCGTTGTGCTTCTCATATTGCCAGCCGTGTAGACTTAGAGGAATCAAAAATGTTAGGACTTCATGCATTCCAGTGTGCGATGGAGGGCATGACAGGCGTTATGGCGTCCATTGTTCGAGAAAGCAATGATCCATACCGTGTATGCTATCGCCGTGTTCGCGTTCGTGATGTGGCAAACCATGAGAAAAAGGTGCCATTAGAATGGATTACACCGGATGGCCACGATATCACACAGGAAATGATGGATTACTTAAAGCCATTGATTCAAGGCGAAATCATGCCGGTATACGAAAATGGCGTGCCGAAGTTCTTAGTGTTGTAAATTTAATCATGTTTTTGAAAAGCTGGAGACTGCATTCTGGGAATGTAATTTTCAGCTTTTTGTCTTGCTAAAGGGCATTACTTGACAATATTAGATACTGGGTTATATAATTATTACAAAAATTTAAAAGAGAGGACATAAAAACATGAGAAAAAGTATATTGGTAGGATTGGTGTTTGTAGGTTTTTTAGAAGTTGGAGGAGTTAATGACCTTACTGTCAATGCAATGGGGGATGATATTGTTGAAGGTTACGAAAGTGTTTTTGATATAATTCAAGATGAAATGTATGTTGAAAAACAAACTGAAATAACAACTGAATCATTAGATATCAATGAAAAGGAAATGGAGATATATTCAGATGTATATGAAGACGCATTAGAAATGGGTTATATTTTTGAAGAAGATGGGAAATTAATTATAACAGATGATTGTATGAATATATATGGTGAAGACGTATATGATGTATTGTTTTCAACTGTTGAGGTTCTAAATTCAATGATTGATATGGAGATATATCAAGTGAATGCAGAAACCAACGAGATTGAAATTAATTATGATGTAAATGCAAATATTAATTTAGAAAATAATGAATTCGATATATCAAATCAAACATTACAGATTATGTCTAGAACAGCTTCATCTGCTAGTTTTTTAAATTTAGGTTCTATGGTTGAGGGGAATTACAATTATGGCTATACTGGTCGTCTATTATTTTCCCTTGATATTTTATTAGAGGGAAGTTTTGTTGTTTCTGGATTTGATCCGAAAGATGTAGCTACTGATTGGTCACAGATTAGGGAGGGATTTTATGATTGTGAAGCAATTCATTAAAAATAAAAATGGATTTATATTTGTAGTGCTACTAATTTCATCCATTTTTTTATTTAATGGTTGTGGCGTCACATCAAAGGAAGATATCATAAGTATTGTCGATACAAAGAGTGAAGATTTGAATGAAATTGTAAAGCAATTTGTAGAATCAGATAAGGAAAATATGCACGCTTCATTGGAGGGTGAAAATGTAGAATCTGTAGAAACAATTCAGTATTATCATTATGAATCAGGTAATCCTATAATAGAGTTTTGTTGTGAAAGCAGTGGATTCGTTTCCAATTCTTCGTATTATGGGTTTTATTATTCATTTGATGGAAAACCTGTCGGGTATCAGGGAATGCCTGTAAGTTTAAGGGAATATGAAGACGGATGGTCTGGCGAAATGGATGGCAATACATATTATACAGAGCAGATTAAAGAAAAATGGTATTATTACGAAATGCATTTTTAAATATATTTTTAGAAGGATGTTTGGCATTGAATGTGCTGCATCCTTTTTTGTTTGGAAATATGCTTTAGAGTAACTCAAGGTATTGCAATATATATAAATTATCTTGCACAACCCCTATCCCTTGCGGTATAATAAAATTTACGAGGTTTTGCGCCAGACATTTTGGCGTACATAAAAAGGAACAGACGAAGAAAGGGAATAGCATGAAAAAGTTAATTGTACAGATTTCCAATAAAATGGAAAAAGCATTTCAGGAAGCCGGATATGATGAAAAATACGGCAGAGTAACGCTTTCGAACCGTCCAGACTTGTGTGAATTTCAGTGTAATGGTTCCATGGCAGCGGCAAAGGCATATAAAAAAGCACCAATCCAGATTGCAAATGAAGTGTTAGAGAAGGTGGATGCTTCTGATTTTGAACAGATAGAAGCAGTGATGCCGGGATTCATTAATATTAAGTTAAAGACAAGCTTTTTAGCACAGTATATGAATGAAATGATGCAGGAAGACGATTTCGGATGTGAAAAGCCAGAGAAAAAGCAGACTATTATGGTTGATTACGGCGGACCAAACATTGCGAAACCACTTCACGTAGGACATCTTCGCTCTGCTATTATCGGCGAGAGTATCAAACGCATGGGACGTTTTATGGGACATGAAGTCATTGGAGATGCTCATTTAGGTGACTGGGGACTGCAGATGGGACTTATTATTACTGAGATGAAGAAGCGTCAGCCGGAATTGGTGTATTTTGATGAAACATATACAGGAGAATATCCGTCTGAACCACCATTTACCATGTCAGACTTAGAGGAAATTTATCCAACTGCCAGTGGAAAATCAAAAGAAGACCCGGAATATAAGGCAGAAGCATTACAGGCAACGGTATTGTTGCAGCAGGGGAATCGTGGTTATCAGGCATTATGGAATCATATTTTAAACGTTTCCATAGCTGATTTAAAGGCAAGCTATGAGCGTCTTGATGTTACCTTTGATTTATGGAAGAAAGAATCAGATGTACAAAAATATGTGCCGGATATGGTGGCAGATATGAAAGAAAAAGGGCATGCCTATGTCAGTGAGGGTGCTGTGGTTGTGGATGTGCAAGAGGAAGGTGATGCGAAAGAATTACCCCCATGTATTATTTTGAAATCGGATGGTGCCTCTTTATACAGTACAACAGATTTGGCAACGATTTTAGAGCGTGTACAGACATATCATCCGGATAGAATCATCTATGTGGCAGATAAGAGACAGGATTTACATTTTAAACAAGTATTCCGCTGTGCCAAGAAAACCGGCTTAGCACCAGCAGATATGAAGCTTGATTTCTTAGGCTTTGGTACTATGAATGGCAAGGATGGTAAGCCGTTTAAGACCAGACAGGGCGGCGTTATGCGCTTGGAGCATTTGATTGGTAGCATCAACGAAGAAATGTTTAAGAAAATTACAGAAAACCACACCGTGGATGCTGAGGAAGCAAAGAAAACAGCAGAAATCGTAGGTTTATCTGCAATCAAATACGGAGATTTATCCAATCAGGCATCGAAGGATTATATTTTTGATATTGATAAATTTACTTCCTTCGAAGGAAATACAGGTCCATATATCCTGTACACGATTGTTCGTATTAAGTCGATTCTTAAGAAGCATGCAGAGCAGGGTGGCGTGATAGATGGTTTGCAGGTGATCGATGTAGACAATGCTTCGGCAAAAGCATTAATGCTTGTGTTGGCACAGTTTAATGGTGTGATTGAAAATGCATTTGAAGAAACAGCACCTCACAAAGTATGTGCGTATATTTATGAGCTTGCCAACAGCTTTAACCGTTTTTATCATGAAACAAAGATTTTAGGTGAAGAAAATGCAGACAAGAAAAATGCATATTTGGCATTACTGTGTCTCACAAAGGATGTATTAAATACTTGTATCAATGTACTGGGATTTGATGCACCGGAGCGTATGTAATATGTGGAAAGCATTAATTATTTCCGGCGGCAGTGTGGATAACACACTGGCGTCGGATTTTCTCTCAAGAGGAGATGTGTACAAAGAGCAAATCGGCGTGGATGGTGGCTTGAAGATTTTCAAACAATGTGGAAAAGTGCCGACACTTATGATAGGAGACTTTGATACAGTGGAGAATGAAATTTTGCAGGATTTTATGCAAAAAAAAGTTCCAATGCGCCGCCATATTGCAGAAAAAGACTGGACAGACACGCAGGCAGCTATTGAAGCAGCGATTCAAAAAGGCTGTGGTGAAATTCATGTTCTTGGTGCAATGGGAGGAAGAATGGATCATACTCTGGCAAATCTCTATTGCTTGCGGATAGGAGAGCGTCATGGGGTGTCGATTCGTTTGTATGACAGGCAAAATTGCATTTATCTTTGTGGAGAACATCAGGTGATTCAAAAATCGGAGCAGTATGGCAGGTATATTTCCTTGCTACCGCTGACGGATACAGTTACAGGAATTACATTAAAAGGTCTCCGATACCCTCTTGAAGATTATACAATGACCAATGACTGTAGCTTAGGAGTAAGCAACGAAATCATAGCAGATACTGCCGAAATCTGGAAAAAAGAAGGTAGCCTTCTGGTAATGGAAACAAAAGATTGACGTTTTGATGGAGTCGATTTAAGAAATTAGGGGTTTTTTTAAGAAGCAAAAGTGCCGATACATGTAATAAAGATTATAGGGGGTATTATATGCAAAAAGAAAATCTGGATTTGACACTTGAAAAGTATGCCAATCAAAGCAGAAATGAAACAATACTAAAAGGAGTGCACATATTGAATGGTGTGCTTGCGATTGCCTATTTCATCGAATTAATCAAAGGAGCAAGAACGCCGTTTTCCTATTTGATAGTGGCGTGTATGTGCCTGATACCTAGTATTGCGGCACAACTTATTTATTTTAAGAAAAAAGATTCTCCGGTGATACGATATATTTTGGGCTATGGCTTTTTGCTGTTTTATGCGTATGCTATGTTTACGACTTCCACGGAAGTATCGTTTTGCTATATTCTTGTAACGCTTGTTATTTTATTGGTTTATGTGGATGTAAAATTTTTGTTTTCTTTAGCATTAGGTGCAATTTTTGTGAATGTCGCCAGAATGATTTATTTAGAGGTGAGTGGCAGACTGCAGGCACAGACGATTACCAATGCAGAAATTATATTTGCGTGTCTGATTTTAACCAGTGTATTTGCGGTTATGACGGCTAAAAAAATCGGTCTGATTAATCAGGCAAATATTGTGAAAGCGGAGAAGGAAAAAGAGCAGTCTGAAGGGCTTCTGAAAAATACATTAGAGGTGGCTGCTTCCATAACGGAAAATATTGGAAATGTAGTGACGGAAACGGAAAGTCTAAAGGATGCCATTGAACAGACACGTATCGCAATGGATGATTTAAGCGTCGGTGCGAATGAAGTGGCTGAGGCAATGGAAGAACAGATGAGTAGCACGCAGGCAATACATCAACATATTGATGGTGTGGTAACATCAGTGGAAAATATTCTTGCGGATGGAAATGAAGCACAGGATAGTTTGAAAGACGGAAATGCAGTAATGACAGAGCTGCTGGATTTGGTTAATAAATCAGAAGAATCGGGAAAAATAGTAACGCAAAAGGTTACGGGCTTGAAAGAATATGCAGACCGTATGCAGGAAATCATGGGGCTTATCAGTAATGTGGCAGAGCAGACGGGCTTGCTTGCATTGAATGCTTCTATAGAAGCGGCAAGAGCAGGAGAAGCAGGAAAGGGCTTTGGTGTAGTTGCGGACGAAATTTCAGGTCTTTCTGCACAGACAAATGAGGCAACTGATGACATTAACGGTTTGATTCAAAATATTGTTAAATCCATAGATGATGCTGCTGAGGCGATGACACAGTTGATAGAAAACAGTCAGATGCAAAACAAATGTGTAAATGTTACCGCGGACAAGTTCCAGACAATTTACAATAAGACCCAGGGAATTATTGGTCATGCAAGTCAGTTGAAACACGCAGTGGATATTGTTGCGGAAGAAAATCAGCAGATTGAACAAAAGATTGGGCATGTATCCTCGGTTACTCAGGAAGTAACTGCGCGTTCGGAACAAACATTAGAAAACTGCAACAAAAATCGGGATAGTGTAGAAGAAGTTGTCACAATTATGGATAATCTGAACACAGAAGCGAAGAAATTAAAAAAAGAAGATTAACGTTTGGGTTGAGTTCTCCTACATTCGGGTTGAGTTTATTGCAAAAAATGTCGATTGATGTATAATAAAATCAAGATATGTTTGAAGGGAACATAGAAATCAGGAGTATAAATAGGGGTTTATACGAATAATGTTTGTGTTGAAGGGGAAAGACAAACAGCTGATGAGGGAGTTAATAAGGGTTATAAAAAAGTAGAGGTGCGATGAGCCTCTACTTTTTTTGTGCATTAGGATAGTCAGTAACGAATTGTAAAGAATATGTGCATGATGGTTCGTGTTTTTTATATATATTTGTTGTCTGCGGCAAGTTGCCGTACCTTTTCTAATCCTGCTTTTACATTTGGCAGTGAAATGATAAATACAGTTAGGAGTGCTTCGGGAATCAAGTAAGCATAGTTGTATAGGATTGGATACAGGAAGGTGATTGTTTTTGGAAAATTATCGGGCATATAGTCCATCCAGTATATATATCCGCCAAGCGTATGAAACACACCTCGCACCAATACAGCTAATAGATATCCGTGAACAAGACCATTCTTTTTGTTACGGAATAATCCGGATAGCCCAAGTGCTGTAAATGCGAGAAAATAATCAAAGCAGACCTGTAATGGTGAAAGGATAAAGGTACAGCCGCTGTGTAAAAATTGCAGAAGGCTATATGCAAAACTTGCAAATAGTCCTGCTTCAAGACCATACCAGTACCCAACCAGGCAGATGCAGAACATGGAGCATAAGGTAATGCCACCGCCCCATGGCATATGTACTGGTTCGATAAATGAGGTGATAAATCCCAGTGCTATTGCAAGAGCACTGAATGCTAATTTCTTTGTCGAAAAACGTTTGTTAGGTTTTTCCTCCAGGAATAAGGATGGGATGACAAGAAATATAAATATTAATGCGGCGATTAGTATTATGCCTAGAGGTTTGATGGAGTAATAACCATTATTTGATTGGAAAAATAAAGACATGATAACATTTTCCTCCTTGATTTTGTTGATATATCAACGTGTCAGTACACTGGTACATCGTATTATCACTTGCCTGTTTTTGCTCGCTTTGTTCAACAGTTACATGCCTACATAATTTATCATATAAGCAAAGATATAGCAAGGGAAAACGATAAATTCCGCTTTGCGGATAGCGTTTTGCTTGTCTTGTTTGCGAAAGATATTGCTTGCAATTCTGGGTATAGTCTGGTATCATAATGGAGTTAAAGAATATGGTGGGAGACGTTTTTACGCGTTTCCTTGCTATAAATAAAAAAGAAATATGAGTAGGACAAATGATCGCGGCTGCAAGTGTCGAAAGACCGCAGGTGAGGAAAGTCCGGGCTTCGCAGGGCAGGATGCCGGATAACGTCCGGTAGAGGTGACTCTAAGGATAGTGCAACAGAAATATACCGCCGCTTTATGCGGTAAGGGTGGAAGGGCAGTGTAAGAGACTACCGCCTTTCTGGTAACAGGGAGGGCACATGTAAACCCCATCCGAAGCAAGACCAAACAGAAGCATACGGCGGCCCGTCGGCTTCAGGTAGGTTGCTTGAGACTGTTGGCAACAGCAGTCCTAGATAGATGATCATTCACGACATAACCCGGCTTATCGTTCTGCTCGTATTTCACTGTATTTTAATAGAGGTAAAGATGGAAGTGGTGCAAGCGTATGCTTGTGCTATTTTTTTTGTAATTCCGTAGAAAAACACCTTGAATAATGATAAACAATTTCAAAAACAGCCTAAAAACGAACGAGAAACAGAAAAAAATCTTTGTTTAAATTTGGGAAAAATGAAATGAAATTGTATGTTATAAAACATTCTAACAAGAAAAATATATTAAGCAATCAGATAATTATGTATGAAATAGCAAAAAGACAAATAATCAGACAATTGCCAGAAAAAAACATATTTACAAATGAAAAAAAAAGGAGTATAGTTTCAACATAAGCTAATTCGCGGACAGGTGTCCGTGTGTGGTGTGCGTATAAATAAGCAGCAGAGAACACGCACTTGTAAAAAGGAGGATAAGCATGTTAGAAAAGAAGATGACAGGCGGCCATGTAAGCAAAGGTTTATATGACTCCAGATTTGAGCATGATAACTGCGGTATTGGTGCAGTAGTAAACATCAAAGGTGTAAAGACTCGTGAAACCGTAGAGAATGCATTGCGTATTGTTGAGAACTTAGAGCATAGAGCAGGTAAAGATGCAGAAGGCAAGACCGGTGACGGTGTTGGTATCCTGTTGCAGATTTGCCATAAATTCTTTGCCAAGGCGGTAAAGCCTTTAGGAATCGAATTAGGTGATGAAAGAGAGTATGGTATTGGTATGTTCTTCTTCCCGCAGGATGAACTTTCCAGAAAACAGGCGATGAAAATGTTTGAAATCATCGTGGAAAAAGAAGGAATGCAATTCATGGGTTGGAGAGAAGTGCCAACAGACCCGGATGTATTAGGTTCCAGAGCAAAAGAATGCATGCCTTGTATCATGCAGGGATTTGTAAAACGTCCAAAAGATGTGGAAAAGGGCTTGGATTTTGACCGCAAATTGTATGTGGCAAGACGTGTATTTGAACAGTCAAATGATAACACATATGTAGTTTCCCTTTCCAGCAGAACGATTGTTTACAAGGGTATGTTCTTAGTAGGACAGCTTCGCAAGTTCTATCATGACTTACAGAGCCTTGAATATGTGTCTGCGATTGCAACGGTACACTCCCGTTTCAGTACGAACACAAATCCAAGCTGGGAGAGAGCACATCCGAACCGCTTTATCGTTCACAATGGTGAAATTAATACCATTCGTGGTAATGCCGATAAGATGCTGGCTCGTGAAGAAGCAATGGAAGCGGGAAAACTGGCAGGGGAACTGCATAAGGTGCTTCCGGTTGTTAATACAGAAGGTTCCGACTCGGCAATGCTTGATAATGCTTTGGAATTCCTTGTAATGAGCGGCATGGAGCTTCCACTGGCTGTTATGATTACTATTCCGGAGCCATGGGCAAATAATCGCAATATGTCACAGAAGAAGAGAGATTTCTATCAGTATTATGCAACCATGATGGAGCCGTGGGATGGTCCTGCTTCTATTTTGTTTAGTGATGGTGATGTATTGGGTGCGGTACTTGACCGTAACGGACTTCGTCCTTCCCGTTATTATATTACAAAGGATGGATACTTAATTCTTTCGTCAGAAGTTGGTGCAATTGATGTAGATCCAATGAATGTAGCTATTAAGGAAAGAATTCATCCGGGTAAAATGTTATTAGTAGATACCGTTAAAGGCAGAGTAATAGATGATGATGAATTAAAAGAAGGTTATGCAAGTGCCCATCCATATGGTGAATGGCTTGATAAAAACCTGGTTCTTTTAAAAGAATTACAGATTCCAAATCAGAAGGTTCCGGAATATGCACCGGAAGAAAGAGCAAAATTGCAGAAGGCATTTGGCTATACTTACGAAGAATTTCGCAATGTGATTCTTCCAATGGCAGAAAAAGGTTCGGAAGCGATCGGAGCCATGGGTGTAGATGCGCCGTTACCAATCTTGTCAAAGCATCATCAGCCATTATTTAATTACTTTAAACAGTTATTTGCACAGGTAACAAATCCTCCAATTGATGCGATTCGAGAGGATGTTGTTACATCTACTTCTGTGTATATTGGTGAGGATGGTAACTTGCTAGAGCAGAAAGCAGCCAACTGCCATGTGCTTAAGGTTGTAAATCCGATTCTGACAAATACAGATTTGTTGAAAATTAAAAGCATGAAGGTAGAGGGATTACAGGTTCAGGAAATTCCGATTATCTATTATAAAAATACAAGCTTAGAGCGTGCCATTGATCATTTATATGTGGAAGCAGACAGGGCACACAGAGAAGGTGCAAATATCCTGATTCTGACAGACCGCGGTGTGGATGAAAACCATGTTGCAATTCCTTCTTTGTTGGCAGTTTCCGCATTACAGCAGCATCTTGTTAAGACAAAGAAACGTACTTCAGTGGCTATGATTTTAGAGAGCGGTGAGCCAAGAGATGTACATCAGTTTGCAACGCTGTTAGGTTATGGTGCTTGTGCAATCAACCCATATTTAGCGCAGGAAACGATTAAGCAGTTGATTGATAATAATATGTTGCAGAAGGATTACTATGCAGCAGTAAATGATTATAACAATGCAATTTTGCATGGTATTGTAAAGATTGCTTCTAAGATGGGTATTTCTACAATCCAGTCATATCAGGGAGCACAGATTTTTGAAGCAGTTGGTATTGACCATAGTGTAATTGATAAGTATTTTACAAACACAGTAAGTCGTATCGGTGGTATCACGTTAGAGGATATTGCAAAGGATGTAGATGATTTGCATTCCAGTGCATTTGACCGTTTGGGCTTAGATAACGATCTTACATTAGACAGTACGGGAAGACATAAATCAAGAAGTGGCGGCGAACAGCATTTGTACAATCCTGAGACCATTCATTTGTTACAGGAAGCGACAAGACGCGGCGATTATAGCCTGTTTAAACAGTATTCTGCTAAGATTAATGAAGAAGATATGCAGGTGACATTAAGAAGTCTGTTAGATTTTAACTATCCGAAAAAGGGTATTCCGTTAGAGGAAGTAGAAAGTGTAGATTCTATTGTAACCAGATTTAAGACAGGTGCGATGTCTTATGGTTCGATTTCCAAGGAAGCACATGAGACACTGGCAATTGCCATGAATCGGATTCATGGACGTTCTAACAGTGGTGAAGGTGGTGAAGATTTAGAACGCCTTACTGTTGGTGCAGATGGATTGAATCGTTGTTCTAAGATTAAGCAGGTAGCATCCGGTCGTTTCGGTGTTACTTCCAGATATTTAGTAAGTGCAGAAGAAATTCAGATTAAGATGGCACAGGGTGCAAAGCCGGGTGAAGGTGGTCATTTACCAGGCACGAAAGTATATCCTTGGATTGCAAAGACTAGAAATTCAACGCCGGGTGTAGGCTTGATTTCGCCGCCACCACATCATGATATTTATTCTATTGAAGACCTTGCACAGTTGATTTACGACTGTAAAAATGCAAATACAAATGCAAGAATTTCTGTAAAATTAGTATCAGAAGCAGGTGTTGGTACGGTTGCTGCCGGTGTTGCAAAAGCAGGCGCGCAGGTTATCTTAGTATCCGGCTATGACGGAGGTACCGGTGCAGCACCTCGTAACTCTATTCACAATGCAGGTCTTCCGTGGGAGTTAGGTCTTGCAGAAACACACCAGACATTGATTATGAATGGTCTTCGTAACAAAGTTCGCGTAGAGACAGATGGTAAATTAATGACTGGTCGTGATGTAGCAATTGCAGCATTATTGGGTGCAGAAGAATTTGGTTTTGCTACGACTCCGTTGATTACACTTGGTTGTGTTATGATGCGTGTATGTAATCTGGATACCTGCCCTGTTGGTATTGCAACACAGAATCCGGAATTACGTAAGAAATTCAGAGGAAAGCCGGAATATGTAGTAAACTTCATGCATTTTATTGCAGAAGAACTTCGTGAAATTATGGCTTCCTTAGGTGTTCGCACAATTGACGAATTAGTTGGACGTACTGATTTATTAAAGGTTAAGAGTGGTTTGACAGGACGTGCTGCTAAGATTGATTTGTCAAGAGTATTAAACAATCCTTTCGATGATAAAAAACAGAAGAATATCTTTGATGCAAAGAAGGTTTATGATTTTGAATTAGAGAAGACGATTGATGAGAGAGTGCTGTTAAAGCAGTTTAAGGCGGCATTGGCATCTGGTCAGAAGAAGAGTGTAGAAGTAGATGTTACCAATATCAACCGTACATTGGGTACCATATTAGGTTCTGAAATTACAAAGACATTGGGTGATAATGTAGAAGAAGATACCTTTAGAGTGAAATGTACGGGTGCTGGTGGACAGAGCTTTGGTGCATTCATTCCAAAGGGATTGACATTAGAATTAGTTGGTGACAGTAATGATTACTTTGGTAAAGGCTTATCTGGTGGTAAGTTAGTGGTATATCCACCACAGGGTGTAACCTACAAGCAGGATGAAAACATTATAATAGGAAACGTTGCATTATATGGTGCCACTAGCGGGCAGGCGTATATTAATGGTGTAGCCGGAGAACGTTTCTGTGTTCGTAACTCTGGTGCGAAAGCAGTGGTAGAAGGTGTAGGCGATCATGGATGTGAATACATGACAGGTGGACGTGTAGTGGTAATCGGTAAAGTGGGTAAGAACTTTGCAGCTGGTATGAGTGGCGGTATTGCTTATGTGTTAGATGAAGACAGCGACCTGTACATGAAACTAAATAAAGAAATGGTATATTCAGAGGAAATCACAAACAAATATGATGTGTTTGAACTGAAAGGTATGATTCAGGAACATGTCAACTATACAAACTCTGAGAAGGGAAAACTGATTTTGGATAACTTCAAAGAGTATCTTCCTAAATTTAAAAAGATTATTCCTCATGATTACCATCGTATGCTTATGTCCATTGTACAGATGGAAGAGAAAGGTTTAAGCAGCGAACAGGCACAGATAGAAGCATTTTATGCAAATCGCAACAAGTAAAGGAGGTAAGAAGACATGGGAAAACCAACCGGATTTATGGATTATGAAAGAGAAACAAGTGAATCAATAGAGCCAAAAGAACGTATTAAGAACTTTAATGAATTCCATAACTTTTTGCCTCAGGAGAAGCAACGTCTTCAGGGGGCACGTTGTATGGAATGTGGTGTGCCATTCTGCCAGGCTGGTATGACAATTATGGGTATGACAAGTGGTTGTCCGCTTCACAACTTAGTACCGGAATGGAATGATTTAGTATATACGGGCAACTGGAAAGAGGCTTATAACCGTTTGAAAAAGACAAACAATTTTCCGGAGTTCACATCCAGGGTATGTCCTGCTTTGTGTGAAGCGGCTTGTACCTGTGGTTTAAATGGAGACCCGGTATCCTGTAAGGAAAATGAGCATAGCATTATTGAGCACGCTTATGAAAATGGATATGCAGCTCCAAAGCCACCAACACTTCGTACGGGCAAACGTGTGGCAGTTGTTGGTTCCGGTCCGGCCGGATTGGCAGCGGCAGATCAGTTGAACAAACGTGGACATCAGGTAACGGTATTTGAGCGTGAAGACAGAATTGGTGGTCTGTTAATGTATGGTATACCAAACATGAAGCTTGAAAAACATGTGATTGACCGCAAAGTAGAGGTGATGAAAGCAGAAGGTGTAGAATTTGTGACAGGTGCTAATATCGGTAAGGATATTAAGGCAGCAAAGCTTCTTAAGGACTATGACCGCGTTGTATTGGCTTGTGGTTCCTCTAATCCAAGAGACGTCAACGCACCAGGCAGAGATGCAAAGGGCATTTACTTTGCAGTAGATTTCTTGAAATCAACAACAAAGTCTTTATTAAACAATGGTCTGACAAAGAACGATTTTGTGAGTGCCAAGGGAAAGAATGTTGTAATTATCGGTGGCGGCGATACCGGTAACGACTGTGTAGGTACCTCTATCCGTCATGGCTGTAAGTCGGTGACGCAGCTTGAAATGATGCCTAAGCTTCCTGACCAGAGAACAGAGAATAATCCGTGGCCGGAGTGGCCAAAGATCTGCAAGACAGATTACGGTCAGGAAGAAGCCATTGCGGTATTTGGTCACGATCCTCGTGTGTACCAGACAACGGTAAAAGAATTTATCAAAGATAAGAACGGTAATCTGACTGGCGTGAAGACTGTTAAGCTGGAGAGCAAAAAGGACGAGAAGACAGGGCGCATGGTTATGACAGAAATTCCAGGCACAGAAAGCGTTCTGGAAGCGGAATTGGTACTGATTGCGGCAGGTTTCTTAGGAACAGAAAAATATATTGCAGATGCATTTGGTATAGAGCTGAATGAAAGAACAAATGTAAAGACTGATGCTGGCAAATATGCAACAAATGTAGCAAATGTCTTTACAGCAGGCGATATGCATAGAGGACAGTCCTTGGTTGTATGGGCAATCCGAGAAGGTCGTGAAGCTGCAAAAGCAGTGGATATGGACTTGATGGGATATACGAATCTTTCGATTCAGTGATCAGAATAGGAGATGATGACAGGCTCGCTTATGGCGGGTCTGTTTTTTATATACTAGGAAATTACAACAGTCCGTTGCATGAGGTAATGTATGAAATTTCCTGGTATAAAAAATGATGCGCACGAATTTGAAAGGAAGGTGCACTGCGAGCTGGAAATAGAAAGCAAAATTCTGATTTGTGGTTGTGTCAAGGTGTGTTCCTAAAACGTCCGGCAGAGAGAGGGGCTGTTGGTTGCCCGTCCGGCTCCGGGTTACAGCGAAGATTGGGAAATGGGGCAGGCTCCAAGGTATAAGTGATTCTAAGAGGCTC
>JBGVMW010000073.1:0-3239 GCA_045125095.1 Lachnospiraceae bacterium | reverse complement strand
GTGACAGATAGCTGTTTGCTACATAGTCTATATGTGACCCTCTGAAAACGTCGGCACTTAGGCTGTGTATTTTGCAGCCTTAGTGTCCGCTACGTTTGAAGGGAGCGAGAGCGCGTCAAATATAGACTATGTAGTAAGCAGTTATTTGCACAAACAATTCTGACAATTTGCGGATGGGTTTTACTTTCGCAAATGCCTATTTTTTAGATAATTGCGAAACGCCTATTTATTTTTCCCATGCAGGAACAAAGAAGCCCTTAAATGTATCTTTGCAGATTTCCTTTGTCTGCTCTGACTGGAACTCTTTTACGATTCTCTGATAAAGCTCATTGTCTGCATCTTCGCTTCTCGCTGCAATCAGGCAGAAATAACTGTCATCATCATATTCTGTTTCATTAAAAATAGCTTCCTCATTTGGATCAATGCCATAATCTAATGCATAATTTCCGTTAATTACTGCCGCCGTTACATCCGGAAGAAGTGCACACAAATCAGCTGCATTTGTTTCCACCAATTCCACATTTACATTGTATGATACAATATCAGAAATTTCCGGATTGCTGCCTGCTGACTCGTTCAGTGTAAGGATACCTGCGGATTCTAACAGTTTTAATGCTCTGCCTCCATTCGATGCATCATTTGGAATGCCGATGGTATCTCCATCCTTTAATTCACTTACATCTGAAATTTTATCAGAATACAAGTTCATCGCCATGATAATGGTATCACCAATCGGCGTAATGTTATATCCATTACTCTCTACATCACTGTTAAAATAGGCATGATGCTGGAATGCATTCAAATCAATATCTCCGGAATGCAATGCCTGGTTTGGAAGCGAAAAATCCGAAAACTGCACTAATTCAATATTCACACCTTCCTCTTGGAATTTGTCTACGATTGGATTCCAGATTTCTTCATATATAGTTCCTGTAAGTCCCACTTTTACGGTTGTCTGTGTTTCACTTTCTTTTGCTGTCTTTCCACAGCCCGTTACTACTCCTATGGCTAATGCCGCTGTCAATGCTAATGCTGCAATTTTAAATTTTTTCATGATAATCTCCTCGCTTTCTTTCATCATTCCAGGTATTTGCATAAACAATTCACCACCCGAATGACAATTTCCTAATGTGTATGTTTCTTTGCAATATAATTACCTATCAACTGTACTACACTCACAATTAGTACCAGTACAATTACAGTTGTATATGTTACATCCGGCTGGTTTCGCTGATGTCCAAATCGAATCGCAAAATCACCTAATCCTCCGGCTCCGATGGCACCCGCCATTGCGGTAAGCCCAATAAGACTGATAATGGTAATGGTTGTTGCTCTTGCTATTCCGGCAACACTTTCTTTCAGGTAAACACGAATAATAATTTCTATGTTTCCGGAGCCCATGGACTGCGCTGCTTCTACCAGACCCGGATTCACTTCTGCCAGCGCAGATTCTATCTGTCTTGTAAAAAATGGAACACACCCAAATACCAGCGGAACAATTGCTCCCTGTACTCCTATAGCGGTTCCCATGACCATTCTTGTAAACGGTACAAGACTTGCTAATAATACGATAAACGGTATTGACCGAAAGAAGTTGACAATTTTATCAAGCACCTGATATACTGTTGCATTTTCCAGTATGTTTCCCGGCTTTGTCACTGTAATAACGATACCAAGAAATAAGCCAATCACAAAGGATATGGCTCCTGACCAGCCTACCATAACAAAGGTTTCGATAATGCTTTCGTAAAATTCCGGAAGCTTATTCATTATGTTTGGTATCAGATTATGAAGCAGTTCTTGCATCCAAAATCACCTCCACTCCTACATTTTTATCTTTTAGGTACTGAATTGCCCCACTGATATTTTCTGACTCACCCTGTACAATGGCAACTAGTCCTCCAATGGGATTATCTCCAATCAATTCTATATTTCCAAAAATAATATTAATATCTAGTTGAAATTTCCTTGAAAGCTGTGAAACAAGTGCCTCTGACACATTTCGCTCAAGATAACGGAATCTTAAGATTGCTTCACCCGGATTCAACTTCGTAATATTGTTTTTTTCCTCCATAAGCTCATAGATTCTTGACAGGCTGAAATTGCTTTCTACAAATTCTTTTGTAATCTGTTGCGTTGGATTTGCAAATATATCAAACACCTCTCCACATTCTACTACCTTGCCATCTTTCATGACTGCTACTCTGTCACAGATATCTTTTATCACCTGCATTTCGTGAGTAATGACTACGATTGTGATTCCCAGTTCTATGTTTAGCTTTTTCAATAATTCTAATATGGCTTTTGTAGTTTTAGGGTCCAAGGCGCTGGTGGATTCATCACTTAACAAAATCTCCGGATCATTTGCTAATGCTCTTGCAATCGCCACTCTCTGTTTTTGTCCGCCACTCAGCTCTGAAGGGTAAGCATCTGCTTTCTCCTCGAGACCAACCAGTTTTAATAATTTTTCTACTTTCGCTTTCTTTTCTTGTTTTGAAAGCCCACTTCCCCGCAATGGATATTCTACATTCTGAAAAACGGTTCTTGTAGCAAACAAATTAAATTGCTGGAAAATCATGCCCATTTTCTTTCTGTGTTTTCGAAGTTCCCGGGATGATAGCATTGTGATATTCTCTCCACCAATAATCACATTTCCTTCTGTTGGACGTTCCAACAAGTTGATACATCGAACCAGTGTAGATTTACCGGCACCGGAAAAGCCAATGATGCCAAATATTTCGCCCTTTTTGATGTGCAAATTCACATCATCTACTGCCAATTGCATTTTTCCTTTGTTGTTAAACTGCTTTGTAACATGTTCCAAACGAATCATTTTTCAACCTCCTGCTCTCTGCTATTCACTGTTATCTAACTGCAACAAAATGATTCTTTGTTTTCATAGTATACTATTTCGATAGGAAAGGTGGTATTATTTTAAAAACATAACTCGTTATAGGTATAAGTTATACCAAAACCACTTCTGAATGGCGCGTGTGTCAATCAGAAGTTTAAACAGCAAAATCAACCATATTCCCAAACATAAAAAAAGAAGCGAGCAAAACTTCTTCTTTTCGCTCACTTCTTTCTATTTATTTATGTGAGGCTTCTGGCATAATGGTGGAAGCCTAGCACCATAATTTTTCATTTTCATATTGAAAAAACCACTTGGGTTCCTTAATGTATTAACGACCAAGAAAACACAAAAGGAGATTCCACAAGTGGCTTCAGTTAATACATTA
>JBGVMW010000072.1:0-28277 GCA_045125095.1 Lachnospiraceae bacterium | reverse complement strand
CATTTTTAGGCCTTGATTCTCGCAAGTAGTAAAATACATCTTCAAGCTTATGTGCAATTGCTGTGATATCATCATACATCATAATTGCAGAAGAGCCTTTGATGGTATGCATCGTTCTAAATATCTCGTTAATGCTATCTTCATCAAAATATTCTTCATCTTTCTGCTCAAGCACGGTTTCTTGAAGATTCTCCAAAAGCTGGCCATTTTCGAACAGATAAGTATCAAGCATGTCCTCTGTATTGAATTCTACACCCATGCCCGTCTCCTTTCTATCTGAATAAGTTACTATCTATATATTAAATCAATCCCAATTTCTTTAATGCCTGCTCAAATCTATTTTGATCAATTGGTTTTCCTGAATAAATAGTACATCCTAATTCGAATGCCATTTTAACATTCTTTTCTTCATTCAAAGCTGTAGCCATGATTACTTTTGCCTGCTTTTCTTCTGGAATATCTCTTTCCTTTTCCAGATTACGAATCCCCATAAGTGCCTGATAACCATCCATATTTGGCATCATAATATCAAGGCACACCAAATCATATGGTTCCTCCTCCTCGAGTGCCAGCATAAAAGCATCCACAGCTTCCATACCATTTACAGTAACATCGCACTCACCGTATTTAGATAAAAAATTATCCATTGCTTTTCTTGTTAAGTAATCATCTTCTGCTAATAATATTTTCATCGTTAACCCCTCACATTTTATTTATTAATTGATATGTTCGTTTTGGAATATCCATGAGATGTTCCTGATACTCCACTGCACCGATTTCATAGGCAACCCTTGGCATCCCATACACAACACAACTGGCTTCACTCTGCCCAATTGTTCTTGCTCCGGCATTTCGCATGGCAAGCAGCCCCTGGGCACCATCGCCTCCCATTCCGGTAAGAATAATGCCTACTGCATTTTTTCCTGCTACGGAAGCAACCGACTGAAATAACACATCAACCGATGGACGGTGTCCATTTACTTTTTCCCCGGCTTTGCATACCACCTGATAATTGCCATTTACCCTGATAAGCTGCATATGGGTTTCGCCACCTGGTGCAAGCAATACCTGCCCCGGTGCTACCACATCTCCTGTTTTTGCTTCTTTTACACAGACGCTGCATTCCTTATCTAAGCGGCTTGCAAACATTTCCGTAAATCTGCCTGGCATATGCTGTACAATTACAGTTCCCGGCATGTCCGGACCAAATTCCCGAAGCACTGCTTCTAACGCCTCCGGTCCTCCTGTGGAAGCACCGATTGCGACAACCAGATTCTTGTTATTTACCGTGATTGTCGGTTTTAACTGAATCGGTGGCATACTTTTTTTCGTTTCCACTCTGGCAACTGCTGCAATTTTAATTTTATTCGGAAGCTCTGTTCTTATGAATTGTTCCAGTTGCCTGCGGTCGGTAACATGTGGCTTTGCTACAAAATCAACAGCCCCAGCATCCATAGCATCAAATACTTTATCACTCAGGGAACTAATAACTACTACAGGAAACGGATATTGTGGCATCAGTTTTCTTAAAAATTCAATGCCATTCATCCGCGGAAGCTCAATGTCTAACGTCATAACATCTGGTTTGTATTTTTCAATGGCATCTCTTGCTTCATAAGGGTCCCTTGCCGCAGCCACTACCTGTATAGCAGGATCCTTACTGAGGTTCTGCACAAGAAGTTCCCGGAATATCAAAGAATCTTCCACAACTAACACTCGTATCTGAGACATTTTTCCCCCTCCTCTTTTTTGCATTAGCGTAATTGCCGGAATATCTTCTGCAGAATCTGAAATATATCCGGATTAAATTTTACACCTACATCTTCCTGCATAATCTGGAATGCAGCTTCTCTATCATATATCTGCCGATAGACACGGTTCTCTGTCAACGCACAGTACTCACTGACTATTGATACTATCTGCGCAGATAATGGTATCTCATTCCCTTTTTTTCCGGTCGGATATCCACTACCATCCCAATTCTCATGATGGTAATTTGCAATATCTATGGACATTTTTATAAAATCATTGTAATCCCCTGCTGCTTCGATGTCCCGTAATACCCGTGCACCAATTGTTGTGTGTGTTTGCATAATTTCATTTTCTTCCTGAGTTAGGGAATCGGCCTTTTGCAAAATATCAGTTGGAATCGCAACATTACCCAGATCACATAATGGAGCCGCTAATTCTATGGTATCCACAAATGCATCCGAAATTATATGCCCATAGGACGCAGAAAGCTGCATTGCTTCTGCCAAAATTCTGCAATTATGACAAAGCCTTTCCATGTGTTCTTCATCATAACAAGCATTTTCTCTTGCCACTCGTATCAACGCATACAGAACATTTTTCTTTTCGTGCTCCATTTGCTTTAACTGCTCGTTTACAGAAACCTGTAACTGACGGTTACTCTCCATCAAACTTCGGTTCGCTTCATACAACTTCAAATGTACACCAATTCTTGCCTTTACCAGCTCTGGAATAAAGGGCTTCGTAATATAATCTTCTCCCCCAAGCGAAAATCCCTTTGCAATATCTGCCGGATCATCAAACGCAGAAATAAATATAATAGGAATCTCTCTTGTATCTGCATTTTGCTTTACAAGCCGGCAAACCTCATAACCATCCATAACCGGCATGGCAATATCTAATATAATCAATTGCAGTGGATATCGTTCTACCATCTTCAACGCTTGTATACCATTTTCCGTTAGGATTGGCTGATATCCCATTTCTAAAATAATATCTTTCAGCTTAAATCGATTGGCTTCCACATCATCCACAATCAATATACGTGGAATGTCCTTCCCTGTATTTTCTCCTCCCATACAGCACCTCCCCTGCAAGTTATAACAATGACTGTAATGCTTCAAATGCTGTAACTGCTTTTTCGTAATTTTCTTTTTGTACTCCCATCTTTAAACGTAACACTGCCGTTTTTACCTCCTTCGGTGCCTCTTCCGTCAACTGTCTTATAGTATCGGCAAATGTCACTGCCTTTTCCCAATTTTCCATTTCTACACTGAGAATCAGCTTGGACATCTTTTTCTTAATTTCTTCTAAATTCTCCGGCTCTCCATATCTCCAGATATTTTCATTGTTATCTTGCTGTGACAGGCTCTTTAACTTATGCATTACCACATTGACATCTGCATTTTCCGTCGGATGACTCAATTCCTCCTGAGGTATTTCCACCCAGATGTGGAATGAAAACATGGTTCCTTTATTTAGTTCACTTTCAACACGAATCGTTCCATCCATAAGCTCTACCAGCTGCTTACATATATTTAAGCCCAGACCGGTACCTCCATACTTTCTGGAAATAGAGGCATCCACCTGTGAAAAGCTCCTAAATAACTTATCCTGACTGGTTTTATCAATTCCAATTCCAGAATCAATTACCATAAAAAACAATTCTACCCGGTTGTCATACTGCGCTGTCTTCACAACCTCCAGCATAATTTTTCCAACAGAGGTAAACTTGCAGGCATTCGATAGTAAATTATTTAAAATCTGAACAATCCTCAGTTCATCTCCGATAATACATTCCGGCACCCCTGGCGAAATTGTTACAAAAAAGTCCAATCCTTTTTCTGTTATTTTATGTAAATGATTTGATTTTACATAATCAATCATGTTTCGAAAATTAAATTCCCGCGGTTCTAATGTGAATTTACCAGCCTCAAGCTTTGAAAAATCCAAAATAGAATTAATAATGGTATTCATATCAGCGCAACCACGCTCTAACAGATGAAGCAACTGCAATTTCTGCTTCTCCGTCTCAATACTCAATAGTTCCTGCACATTGCCTAATATTCCATTTACAGGTGTCCGTAATTCATGTGTCACATTGGCAACAAATTCCGACTTCACCTTCAACGCTTCTTCTGCTTCCTGCCCTGCCTGCGTTATCTTTTTCTCTAACATATTTCTCTCAGAAATATCATATGCTACACAAAGATAAGCCTGTGGCTCCTCTCCATACTGTAACATTCTTGTTTTTACCGGAAAACATGTTTTATTTTTCCGATATGCCATCATTTCCTGACGTTCCTGACCAAAACTGCAATTTGCTCGCAAACCACTGTCTGTCATTTCAAAAACAGCCGGAAAAATATCACTGATTAAACAACCCTTCCATTCTTCCCCATCTGATAATTGCTGCTTCGCCGATTCATTTGCATAGATAATCTTTCCATTCTTTTCAAATAGTAGCGCGATTTCTAATGCATTATCCATGAAAAAATGAAAGATGCTTTCCTGTGTCATCGCCATATCTCTTAACCTCTATATGGGATACCTTCCAGACCTAAACAAAAAGAAAAAGCAACAAAACTTTAGATTATAGTTTTGTTGCTTTCTTGCTTGTCATTAAACAACATCGCCCTTTCGTTACCCCATCCTCCAAAGCATGTTATGTTTCTACTTAATAAATTATCAAAAGAATCGTCACATTTATCTTCCCCTCAAACATGACGCTATGGAACCAATCCCTTCTAATCCAGATTCCAAGTCCTACAAATTCTTAATTCACTGCTGTTATTTTACCATAATATAACTTTTTCGTCAACTTTTGTCAGAATTGTTTTTTTCATTTGCCTTCTATTTATAATTTTCATACATCTTCTTTACGAATTCTTTCTAAATAATCACGAATGTCCTTCTCATATCCATTTTCTGTCGGTTCATAGAAGACGGTTCCCACCAGGGAATCTGGCAGATACTGTTGCTTTACATAATGATTGGGGTAATTATGGGCATATTTGTATTCCACTCCGTGTCCTAACTTCGCTGCCCCCTTGTAATGAGCATCCTTCAAATGCATAGGAACCTCAGACACCTGATTCTGTCTCACCACTTCCAAAGCCTGATCAATCGCTACGTAGGCTGCATTGGACTTTGGCGCTGAGGCAACATAGGTAACTGCCTGTCCTAACACAATACGGGCTTCCGGCATACCAAGACGCTCCACAGCAAGCGCAGCGGAAACGGCTACCTGAAGTGCCTGCGGGTCAGCATTTCCCACATCTTCTGAGGCACATATCATTATTCTTCGTGCAATGAATTTTATATCCTCACCGGCATCTAACATTTTTGCTAAATAATAGATTGCCGCATCCGGGTCTGATCCCCTCATACTTTTAATAAATGCAGATATGGTGTCATAATGGTTATCTCCCGTTTTGTCATAACTGATAACACGTCGCTGAATACATTCCTGCGCCACCTCCATATCCACAACAATTTTTCCTGCTTCGTCTGGTTCTGTTGTCATAACGCCAAGTTCTATGGCATTCAATGCCGTTCTGGCGTCCCCGTTACAGATATCTGCCAGGAAATCCAAGGCATCTTCTGTGATTTCTGCACAAAATGCGCCCATTCCTCGCTCCTCATCATACACTGCCCGTCTCAATATAGTCTTAATATCTTCCTTATTTAATGGCTTTAATTCAAAGATACGGGAACGAGACAACAACGCTCCATTTACCTCAAAATACGGATTCTCTGTGGTAGCTCCAATGAGTATCAATGTTCCATCCTCCACAAAAGGCAACAGGTAATCCTGCTGTCCTTTGTTGAAGCGATGTATTTCATCCACAAATAATATCGTTTTCTTGCCATACATCCCCAAGTTGTTCTTCGCCTGCTCCACCACTTCCTCCATGTCCTTCTTGCCGGCGATGGTGGCGTTTATCTGTGTAAATTCTGCGCTGGTTGTGTTGGCTATGACTTTGGCTATGGTTGTTTTTCCGGTTCCCGGCGGACCATAAAATATGATAGATCCTAATTTGTCTGCCTGTATCGCACGGTATAAAAGTTTGTTTTTGCCTAATATATGCTCCTGTCCTACGATTTCTTCTACCGTGCGCGGTCTGATTCTGGCAGCAAGCGGAGCTTCTTGCTGCATTGTATTTTGCCGCATATAATCAAATAAATCCATGTTTATTCCTTTCCTTTGTTTACTATAATAGACTATGTAGTAAGCAGCTGTTTGCACAAACAATTCACTACCCTGTTAGCACTTTGAAACTGAATTATTAATCCATTATAAGTTCATCTACGGTAACGAACTCGTAGCCTTCCTTCTGAAGACTATCAATAATGTCCAAGGCTGCATCCACAGAGCTCTGATAGCTGTCGTGCATGAGAATCACGCTTCTGTCTTTTACGAAAGGCAGTGTATTTCGCACAATGCAATCTCTATTTTTTAACACCCAGTCTCTGGAATCCACATTCCATAAGACAACAATGTAGGAATCCATCATCGTGGATTCTTTGTTCCACGAACCAAAAGGCGGACGTACATACTCCACTTTTTTCCCTGTTATATTACAAATGGCCTCATCTGTCATTTCTAGTTCTTTTATCGCCATGGTATCTGATAAGGTTGTCAACTGTACATGGGTGTATGTGTGATTACCAATTAAATGGCCTTCCTCTGAAATCTGTTTTACCACATCCGGATACATTTCTACATTTTCCCCTAACAGAAAAAACGTACACTTCACATTTCGTTTTTTCAATCCTTCTAACAGCTTCGGCGTATATTCCGGATGTGGACCATCATCAAAGGTAAGTGCCACTTTTTTATCTTCCTGCATGATTTCTTTGCTCATCGTGGGGCAATCCACTGAGGATAAACTGCTGAAAAACAGACAAACACACATAATTACCAGTCCTACATCTATAACAAATAACATCCGATAATACTTCTTCATGATGCACTCCTGCTACGACCTTCTTCTCATTATATGAAAGAAAATCAAAACATAGCCCATTACACTTTTGTTTTTCTGTGTGCATCCGTTTCCTATTTTTCTACTATTTTAAATTAGTCATAACAGGAAAATTCATAGCTTGGAGATATGTTGTCTGAAAATCCGGTTCATTTGCCAGTACAAGTTCTTTGCAATTCTGTCGCAGTCTATCGGCTTCTTGAAATATTTCATGATGCTGCAAACCATATACCGCACCGCCCAATGCGGTGTTCCCTACTGCTTTTATTTTTTCTTTCCATTCTCTTGGAAAAATGCCAAGTTGCAAAGCACTATCAATCTGTATGTGATAGCCAAAGCCTCCTGCCAGATAAATGATTTGCACATCTTCTCTCTCCAGTCCTGCCTGCTTTAAGAGAAGTTCTATTCCAACGCGGATGGCACCCTTGGCAAGCTGCAACTCCCTGATATCCTCCTGGGTAATCTTAAGTTTTTCATCAGCTGTTACCGGATATCCTTTTCTCGCATACAATCTGGATAAGGTTCCATCCGTTCCTAGTAATCCATATTTTAACAACTCTGCCAAAATATCCACCAGACCACTGCCACAAATACCACAAGGCAGTTTGTCGCAAATCGTTCGAATTCTCCGCACTCCTTTTTCTAATGAAAACCGGTAAATAGCACCTTCCACGCTTCCTGTACCACAACCAATTCCTCCACCTTCAAAGGCAGGGCCGGCAGCTACCGATGTTACATAATATTGATTTTTATGCTTTAACACCATTTCACCATTCGTTCCTAAATCTACCAATAGCTGCGTGTTGTCCTCCTGTGCCATTTCTGTAGCAAATATACCAGCCATGATATCGCCACCTACAAATGGTGTGAATGCCGGAACAAAATGACAGACGGCAAACGTCTCATCTGAGCCAAACACGGACTGAAAACTGTGATATTCATAGAATACATGCGTCGATGAAAACGGATAGGAGGCTAATCCATCACAATCATATCCCATAAGCAAATGTATCATCACTACATTTGCTGAAATAACCAATTCTGTGATTTCTTCCATTGATATATTCTGTTTCTTTGCCACACAATGTAACAATTCTAAAATATCTTTCTGTACCACCTCCCGCAAATGGAAACCAGCTCCATCTATGGCACTCTGCACACGAAGCATCACATCAGCACCATATTCCCGTTGGTGATTCAATCCACTTACCGTTTGATATATGGTTCCATTGTGTATATTCACAAGCTGCACGACAATGGTTGTTGTTCCTATATCAATCGCTACGCCATAGGTCACACCTTCTAAACTGCTGCTCCCTGCAAGAGATTCTAATTCATAGCTATCCACGCTGTAGAATGTTCGGTTCCGTTCTCTGCGATTCTTTCGCATGGGACATCCTACAGCTTTACACGTGCTACAATCATGCTGGGCATGAAAAATGGTACTGTCTGTGGTCAATTCTAACATATACGCCATAGTTTTCGCAGGCTGAAACATATATTTATCGTTTATCGTAATATCGCTAAGTTCACCACTTAATTTTTCAAATATGGTTTTGGTGGCTTCCACCGGCAGATGCTCTCCCGGCTCTAAACGCGCTTTCACACCCGCTTTTTCTTTTGCCAAATATGGTCGTATCCGGTCTGCAAATTCTCTATCTATCTCAAATAAATATGCATCTGCTATGGTGCTTAAAAGCATGCTATCCAGCAGTTCTTCCTGCTCCATAAGCTGCGCTATTTTTTCATCTAATTTTTTACCAAGAGTGAGGAGCACATATGCATACCCATTTTCCACCTGAAAACATATGAGAGGTTCCATTACTTGAAACAGTTCTGCTTTCATTTTGTCATATTCATCTGCAATATCTCCATCTGTGAAGTCTGCCTGCATCTGTTTCAATACCTGAATTTTATCGGGTTCTGCTGTAAATCTCCGTAAAATCACGTAGCTTCCTCCTTATACGAACTGGTTTGTTTCTTTATCGTACTCGTAATCAATGGCTGACAATGGTTCTGTTATTTCTGCTTCTGACAGATTATTGGATTTGCAAAAGTCCTCTAAGGATGGGAAATTGTCCCGAAGCTGGGTGTTGATGTAGCTTAATAAGATCACTGGGTCTTTTGGTAATGTCATTGTGATTCTCCTTCTTTCATATAATATGGTTAGGCATTTGCTAGCTTGTTGGTGTTTCACAATTACCTATATAATATGTGTATTCATGGATAAGAACAAAGCGTACATGCGCGCTCTCGCGAGTGCGCATCATTTTTTTATATACTAGGAAATTTCATACATTACGTCATGCAACGGGCTGTTGTCATTTCGTAGTATATAAAAAAGGCATAGTTTTTCTTACTATGCCTTACTTTATCACATTTTACAAAATACGTCCATTCCTATACGGAAGGATTCTGCTATTTATCTCTGACCTCTGCACATAGATTGCTACTCTTGGGTAAAATATATGCTTCTATGTTCTACGGATGTGGAAAAAACGATTAATGTTTTGGTTTTGCCGAACTGCTGCAATTCGCCAATAAAGCAATCTAATTCCATTGTGGTCTTGAAAATGACTTCTATTAACATGGAGTAATCTCCAGTAACACAGTTACACTCTACTACATTTTTGCAAGACTGTATATATGGATAAAATTCTTTCTTTTGTACAGGCTCTACTTCTAAATTGATGAAGGCTTTTATGTAATATCCTAATGCCTGTGGGTTGATCTGCGCTTGATAGCCGGTTATGATACCTTCTTTTTCTAACCGTTCGATTCGGGTGGAAACGGCAGTGGAGGATAAAAATACTTTGTCGGCTATAACTTTTAGGGAGGTTCTGGCGTTCTCTTGAAGTATTTCTATGATTTTTCTGTCAATTTCATCAAATGTATGTTCCATATATCCTCTCCTTTTCTGACTGATATTGTTTAGGTAATTGCGAAACGCCAACAAGGTAGTGAATTGTCAGAATTGTTTGTGACCGATAGCTGTTTGCTACATCGTCTATATGTGACCCTCTGAAAACGTCAGCACTTAGACTGCGTATTTTACAGCCTTAGTGTCCGCTACGTTTGAAGGGAGCGAGAGTGCGACAAATATAGACTATGTTGTAAACAGTAATATATCACAAATATATCGCAAACCCATACTTAACATATCGTATAATGAAAAGCAGGGCATATTTTTCTACGCCCTACTTTATCACATTTTATGCAGTTCGTCTATAATTTCACGGGAAGATTCCCTTGATTTCTTCTGCCTGGATGAGACGCTTCAGAGCTACTATGTAAGCTGCCATGCGAAGGTTGCAATTGCAGCGAGCGGATTCTGCTATGATGTCCTCAAATGCGTCTGTTAAAATGGTTTCTAGTTTTTCTGTGACCTGATCCCGTTCCCATGTTAATTCCTGGATGTTTTGTACCCACTCAAAATAGGAAACAATTACGCCGCCGCTGTTGGCAAAGATATCTGGAACAAGGGTAATTCCTCGTTCTGCAATAATTTTGTCTGCTTCTACTGTGGTTGGTCCATTGGCGCCTTCAACGATATAACTACACTTTAATTCCTTTGCGATTTTTTCGTTTATCTGATTTTCTAAGGCTGCTGGTACCAATACGTCACAATCACATGTTAACAGATTCTCATTCGAAATATGGATGATACCCTCTGCCTCATAATCCTTTAGCAAACCTCCCTGATTCAGGTATTCAGAGATTGCATCGGCATCTAAGCCATCCGCACAATAAATTCCACCGGAAACGTCGCTAAGTGCTACTATAATTGCTCCTCTGTGATAGAAAATTCTGGCTGCATTGCTTCCTACATTTCCCATTCCCTGTACCGCTACTTTGGTGCCTTTTAATGTTTTGTTGTCTCTCTCTAAAATAAGTTTGGTACAGATTACCACACCTCGTCCAGTAGCGGAAGGACGTCCTTTAGAACCGCCTAATTCGATTGGCTTGCCGGTTACCACACCCGGACATGGTTTGCCATGTAACATGCTATAGGTGTCTAACACCCAAGCCATTGTCTGGGGATTAGTATTGACATCCGGTGCCGGAATATCTTTGTCTGCACCAATTAATGGCTCAATTGCGTAAGTATATCTTCTGGTCAGGCGGCACAATTCCCGTTTCGACAAAGTTGTTGGATTGACACGAATTCCACCTTTCGCACCACCATATGGAATATTTACCACGGCACACTTTAATGACATCCAGGTTGCCAGTGCCTTTACTTCATTCAGTGTCACATCCTGATGAAAACGAATCCCCCCTTTAAATGGTCCGCGGATATTGGAATGCTGTACGCGGTAACCCTCAAATACTTTCACGGTTCCGTCATCCATTTCAACCGGTAAATATACCTTTGTTTCACGCTGTGGATTTTTAATAATGTCAAACATTCGTTTATTTATATTTCCTACTTCCATTGCTTCTTCCATTACGGCAACTACGTTGTCATATGGATCATATAATTTTTCCATTTTCATCATGCTCCTTTGCCATATCAATAATTTTTCTATTCAGGCGCCTGTCTTTTAACAGGGCTTATCATAATTTTTTTTTCTGGCAAAGTCAATATCCCAGAACTGAAAACGTTTTTTATCTATTTTTTTAGGGGGTTCACTTGATTTTCTCAAGTAAACCCCCTTTTTTCATTGATTTTCCAATAATTATTTTTACCATTTACAAATGTACGAATAACTCTCCGTCCGCTTCATCAATTGTAATGATATCTCCTGCGTGTACCTCACCAGCTAAAATGTGACGGGCAGACAATGTTTCCACATACTTCTGCATATACCGCTTCAATGGTCTTGCTCCGTATGCCGGATCGTAACCACCTTCTATAATAGCTTTCTTTGCCGCTGGTGTCAGCTCAATTGACAATTCTTTGTCTTCCAGACGCTTGTTGACATCGGCTAACAGCAAATCAATAATACCTGTAATGTTGTCTTTCGTCAGTGGCTTAAAGAGAATGGTTTCATCCAGTCGATTTAAAAATTCCGGTCGGAAATGTGCACGTAATTCTTCCATAACCATAGTTTCTGCATCTGTACGAATGGTACCGTCCTCTTCTATGCCCTCTAACAGATAGCCTGCACCAATATTGGATGTCATAATCAAAATGGTATTTTTAAAGTCTACCGTTCTTCCCTGTGAATCAGTGATACGACCATCATCAAGCACCTGAAGAAGTACATTAAAGACGTCCGGATGGGCTTTTTCAATTTCATCAAACAGTACAACAGAATATGGCTTTCTACGGACGGCCTCTGTCAGCTGACCGCCTTCCTCATAACCTACATATCCCGGAGGCGCTCCGATTAATCTGGATACGGAATATTTCTCCATATATTCACTCATATCAATACGCACCATATTGGATTCGTCATCAAACAAACTGGCTGCCAACGCCTTGGCAAGCTCTGTCTTACCAACACCGGTTGGTCCTAGGAATAGGAAGGAACCGATTGGTTTGGTTGGATCTTTGATTCCTGCCTTGGAACGGATAATGGCATCGGTCACCTTTTGTACGCCTTCATCCTGCCCAATGACGCGTTTGTGCAATTCATCATCTAAGTGAAGAATCTTGCTTCGCTCCCCTTCTGTCAGCTTTGCCACCGGAATTCCTGTCCATCGGGAAATGATTTTTGCAATTTCCTCATCGGTAACACTCTCATGCACCAACTGTAACTCACGTTTCTTCACCGCTTCTTCTTCCTGTGCCAGCTGGCTCTCTAGCTGCGGCAGCTTACCGTACTGTAATTCTGCAGCTTTGTTCAGGTCATATTCTCTCTGGGCAATCTGAATCTGTTTATTCAAATCCTCAATTTCTTCTCTTAATTTCTGCAAACGCTCTACAGAATTCTTTTCGTTATCCCACTGGGCTTTTTGGCTGGCAAAGGAATCGCGAAATTCTGCTAATTCCTTTTGTAACTCTGCCAGACGCTCCTTGCTCAAATTATCGGTTTCCTTCTTTAATGCAGCTTCCTCAATCTCTAACTGCATAATTTTGCGCTGCATTTCGTCTAATTCCGCCGGCATGGAATCTAACTCTGTCTTGATAAGGGCGCAGGCTTCATCCACAAGATCAATGGCTTTATCCGGCAGAAAACGGTCGGAAATATAGCGGTGGGATAGTGTTGCTGCTGTTACCAATGCACTATCGGTAATCTTTACCCCGTGGAATACTTCGTAACGTTCCTTTAATCCTCGGAGTATGGAAATAGTATCCTCCACCGTTGGCTCCTCTACATGAACCGGTTGGAAACGTCGCTCTAATGCGGCGTCCTTTTCAATATACATACGATATTCGTCTAATGTGGTAGCACCGATGCAATGGAGTTCACCCCTTGCCAACATTGGCTTTAACATATTGCCGGCATCCATAGCACCGTCTGTTTTTCCGGCACCTACGATGGTATGAAGCTCATCTATGAAAAGAATGATCTCTCCATCACTTTTCTTCACTTCCTCCAACACTGCCTTTAGACGTTCCTCAAATTCACCACGATACTTGGCACCGGCTACCAAAGCTCCCATATCCAGTGCAAATATTTGCTTATCTTTTAACCCTTCCGGTACATCTCCACGAACGATTCGCTGTGCCAATCCTTCTACAACGGCTGTCTTACCAACACCTGGTTCACCAATAAGCACCGGATTATTCTTTGTCTTTCTGGATAAAATGCGGATGACATTTCGTATCTCGCTGTCTCTGCCGATTACCGGATCTAACTTCTGGTTTCTTGCCCGCTCTACCAGATCCTGTCCGTATTTATTTAAGGTATCATAGGTTGCTTCCGGATTGTCACTGGTTACCCGCTGGTTGCCTCTGACGGAAGACAACGCCTGTAAAAATCTATCTTTGGTAATTCCATATTCCTGAAAAATAGCTTTTATCCCCGGATTCTGGTTGTTCATAAGTGCTAAGAATACATGCTCCACGGAAACATATTCGTCTCCCATGCTCTTTGCTACATCTTCCGCAGAAATCAACGCTTTATTCAAATCCTTTCCGATATAAAGCTGCCCTGCTCCGGATACCTTCACCCGCTTATTCAGGTACTCTTCCACTTTCTTTGTAAAATGGTCTAAGTCTATCTCCATTTTTTCAATTAATTTTGCAATCAGGCTGTCCTCTTGTTTGATTAGGCTGTACAACAGATGCTCCTGCTCAATCTCCTGATTGCCGTATTCATATGCCCATTTCTCACAGTCATTTACCGCTTGAAGGGACTTTTGTGTAAATTTGCTGATATTCATATTGTCTTCCTCCAATCTCATAACTCTGCCACAACAATCTTGTGTGGTGGAACTCGTGTTTCTTGTTCTAAGGAGACTATAACACTAGTTGTTAGCACTGTCAAGGGGTGAGTGCTAATTATTTTCTAAAAATTTTGCAGCTTGCAAATGGTTGTGATTCAATTTTGTAAAAAACAAAGAAGTTCTGTCGCACACCTGCAACTGAACTTCTCTATAAATCTCTTTCCTTATTCCTTTATACACTCCTCGATAACACAGCTATGCTCCCTTGTTTCTTTATCATAATTAATTCCCACAAGAAGAATATTCCCTTGATATTCTGCAAGACTTTGGCAATACTGTTTCTTCTTAATCTGGGCAATGGCACTTTCGGCTGTCTTGTCCCATTTTAACTCAATCACCAACGCTGGTTTCTCTGAAAATTTTTTTCTAGTCAGATAAACCATGTCCGCAAAGCCTTTTCCCGTTGGCAATTCTCTGTATACGGTATAAAAATTTCTTGCTGCATAAAGTGCCAGAGATATTGTATAACTCAATGCATTCTCATATTCTCCACAAACACATCTTTCATACTCTTTTTCAATTCAATACCCAACTTTGTCAGCGTTTCATCCAATGCGCCAAGAGTATCCGTCATATCTGCCTCATTGGCGTTGCTTCCCATATGTCCAATGCGGATTACCTGACCGGCTAATGTATCAAAGGAGCCGGCTAACATGATATTGTGTTCTTTCCGCATGGTGTCAAGAATTGCCTTTGCCGTTGTTCCTTCCGGTACATCAAAGACGGTGACCGTATTGGAAAATCCCCCTTCTAAGTGGAGCTGCAATCCGGCTTCCGTTACTGCCTTACGGCATGCTGCTCCAATCCTTGCGTGACGGTTTAACATCTCCTTGTCTGCTGCAATGTTGTCAAAAGCCGCCCGCAGTCCGTAAATATCGCTGATTGGCATGGTATATGGGAACCACTTTGCTTCATAGTAACCTTCAAATACTTTCAGATTCGCATAGAAAGAAGCGATCGGTACCTTTCGCTCCTGCATCGTTTTTTTTGCTGCATCACTGACTACAACAAAAGTTAATCCAGGAGGCGCAGAAACTGCCTTCTGGGAGCCACCACATAAAATATCAATCTGGTAGTCATCCACCCATACTTCCTCACCAAACATGCCGGATACGGAATCCACAACTGTCAGAATGCCATATTTTTTCAAAATTGGGCAAAGGGCGCCGATATCGTTTAACATACCGCTTGGTGTATCACAATGCACTACCGTTGCATATTTATAATCGTGCTGCTCCTGTAAATACGCTTCTAACGCTACCGGATCAATCGGATTCTTATCATCTACGGTATACAGTTCCGGCTGTCCGCCGTACATGGACACAAAGTCTACAAAACCTTTTCCGTAGATTCCATTATCCAAAACGAGAACCTTATCTCCCGGTTCTGTGAGAGAGGCACAGGCTGCCTCTAACCCAAGAATCCCTTCTCCATCTAAAATCAATGTTTCATTTTTTGTATGTAAAAGGCTGCTGATTAATTCACAGGTTTCCTTATAAAATTCTACAAATTCTTCATCCAAGTCCGGGTTCGTGCACTCTGCACTTCTTGCCATACGGACATTTTCTTTTACCTGGGTAGGCCCCGGTGTCATTATCTTATACATATTTGCTCCTATAATATTTTATTTGCGGCTTTTTTTAACGGTACAATTGCAATAGCTGTAATCACAATGGCTGCTACCACCTGAAGTACATTGCCTGGAATGGACAATGCCGGTGCAACCCAGTTTCCATATAAAAGACCTTCTGCAATATAATACCCTACAATTTTAATTGGCAAAGCAACAACCGTTGCCAATACACACCAGAAAAATCCATTTTTCTTTTCCGTAATGAACCCTACGACAAATCCCATGATAGCTACCACAATTAAGGTAAATGGCGCCCAAGCTGTCCATCCGGAAGTCAAATCAAACAGTGCCATGCCAATTCCGCCTGCAATGGCTCCCGTCTTTTTGCCAAACAGAATGGCGAAAATAAATAATGGTACATTGCCCAAATGAACCAGACCTCCCTCGCCTGGAAATATCTGTACATGAATGAGCCATGTAAACAAATATACTAATGCAATTCCCATTGCGGTTGTGGTTAAAAATTTCACCTGCTCCATAGTAGTTCCTGTTGTTTTTGCTACTGCTCTTGTTTCTGACATACTTCATCACTCCTCGTTAAAATATAGTGCTATCATAGTTCTTCACTGACCTTTTTTATAGTACCAGTTTTTAACTTTTTCTCATGCCAGATATATTGCCACAGCGAGCCACAAACCAGTCCCCCTCGTTTGTGGCTCGTTACGCATTTGTCTTTCATTCTGGCACTATGTATTACACTTTTTCTTAATTTCCATATAAAATCATCGCATCCAAAGCATTATACGCTTTCTGAATGGTCTCAGAATCCAATTTAATTTCTTCCCCACCTATTCCTTTTACACAATTGTACAAGTCACCTAATGTTGTCACTTTCATATTATGACAGACGCAATCTTTCGATAATGGATAAAAGAATTTATCCGGACATGCAAATTGCAAATGTTGCACAATACTGTTTTCTGTTCCAATAATGAACTCTTTGTTTTCGCTTTTCTTGGCAAAGTCCATAATTTCAGTGGTACTTCCCACATAATCAGCTGCTTCTGAAACTTTTGACAAGCATTCCGGATGTACCAACAGCTTAGCATCCGGATGTCGTTCTTTCGCAGCTGCAACTTCTTTTACTGTGACTCTCACATGGGTAGGACACCCACCCTGAAGGAGCTTTATATTTTTTTCCGGTACCTGTTTTGCTACCCACTCTCCTAAATTGCAGTCAGGAATAAACAAAATATTTTTGTTTGGCATATTGCGAATGATTCGTACAGCAGAAGATGAGGTTACACATACATCGCATATGGTTTTTAAGGATGCTGTTGTGTTGATGTACGCAGCAACGGCATAATCCGGATACTGTTGCTTGATCATTCCAATCATCTCTTTGTCCATCTGATCTGCCATTGGACATTCTGCTAACTCATTTGCCAAAAATACATTTTTTTCCGGCGATACTATTTTTACTGTTTCTGCCATGAACCGCACTCCACACATGATAACATTTTTCTGTGGTGCCTTCTTCGCCTGCAAACTCAGTCCATAGGAATCCCCCACATAATCTGCCATCTCCCAGATGTCATGACTTTGGTAGGCATGTGCTAAAATACAGATATCCTTTTCCTTTTTTAATCGAATTATTTCTTCCTGACATTCTTTTGTGTTCATAATGTTTAATCCTCCAGCATTTCTATCAATTTATCATAGATTGCATCTGCTAATTTTTCGTGTCCCTGTTCATCTAAGTGCTCTCTGTCAGTATCACTGGCATCTGCATATTTTGAAGCATCCAGAAAATAAAAATTATTTTTCCGGGCAAGCTTTTCATATTCTCCGGCAAGTTCTCTTGATACTTCTTCTGAGGCTTCATTAAAATCGACATCAATTTCTCCTACTCCACTACCTAATAAAATTGGTGAAATGACAAGTATTTTCATATCGCATCGGGTTACTCTCTGTGCTTTCGCGATGACCTGACCTAATCCTTCTGCTATTGACTCTGCTGTTGCTCCATAATATGTTTTGCAATCGTTTGTTCCCAACATAACTACAAACACATCTATCGGATTGTGGGATTCTACCAGTACATCGACTAAATCTAAGCCTTTGCGCCCTACCTTCTGCGGGTCTTCAAATATAGATGTTCTTCCGCACAGTCCTTCCTCTACAATTTGGTAATTGTCTCCAAGCATACGTTGCAGTCTTGCCGTCCAACGAATCGTTTCATCAAAGCGACCACTTTTGTCTGGTTTATAGCCAAATGTATTGGAATCCCCAAAGCACAAAATTCTTGTCATATGTCCATACCTCTCTTTTCTCTTTTTTGTATATTATCTATGATTTTTATTTCATATTTAACTAATAGGTTTTGTATGATTATATACTACTTCACTTGGCATTTAATGTCAATGAAGGTTTTTGTTATTAGTCATGCCTAAAATTAATGGTCCATTATAGCTTTTTCCTATAAGTGAGTTAGAGACAGTACCTGCATTACCATTTTGTATCTGCTTCATGTTCTTCTAACCAGCGCATTGCGGTGTAGGTGTAAACTGCACTACCAACAGCCAGTACCGATTCATCGAACTTTACCATCGGATGGTGCTGTGGATAGGGATATCCCTTCTCTGGCTGGCCGGCTGCTAAGGCTAACATGATGGATGGCACTTCCTGACTGACATAGGCAAAGTCTTCAGAACCAGCTGTTTTGGAAGCTTTTGAAATGCCACGTTTCGCATTCAAATCCCTAACCGAAAATGCGTTATCCTCGCCCAGCAATTCTTTTAAGTATATTTCCATACTGTCAGACAACTCTCTATCATTTACCAGAGTTGGACATCCACTTCCAAAAGTGACTGTTGCATCTGCCCGGAAGGATTTTGCAATGCCTTCTGCTATTTCTGTCATGCGCTGTTTCATGAATGAACGGGTATCTTCGTCAAAGGTGCGAAGACTTCCTCCCATAACAACAGAATCCGGAATAACATTTGCTGCTGTTCCGGCATGCATGGTTCCGATTGTTAATACTGCCATATCACTCATTGCCAACTCTCTGGCACTGATTTCCTGCAAAGCAATGACAATATGGGCTGCTGCTGTCAATGGGTCTACTCCTGTATTTGGCATGGAGCCATGGCACCCCTTTCCCTGTACTTTGATTTCAAAATAATCCGCAGCCGGAGCGCTGACTCCTGGCGCGGATACAATGACAGTTCCCGGTGTAAACGGCATCCCTGCCATCACATGTATCATCAACGCACCGTCCACATCCGGCTTTTTCAGTACGCCTGCTTCTATCATATCCTTGGAGCCTTCAAAGATCTCCTCTGCCGGCTGAAACATAAGCTTAATGGTTCCTTTAATCTCATTCTCATGTGCCTTTAACAATCTTGCCGCTCCTAGCAGCATGGATGTGTGCATATCATGACCACAGGCATGCATACGTCCATTTGTAGACGGAAAGTCCACTTCTGCCTCTTCCTTTATTGGGAGCGCATCCATATCACCGCGAATTAAGAACACCTTCCCCGGCTTTTTTCCACCTGCCAATACTACAAGTCCCGCTTTTCCACATGCTTTCGGCTCGTATCCCATATCGGTCAGTTCCTTTTTCACATATGCTACCGTTTCTGTTAAGTCAAATCCAATCTCCGGATGTGTATGAAGATATCTTCTATTTTCCACAATTTTTTTCTGCATGTTTTGTGCTTCCGTTAATACTATGTCTTTTAACATATTTGTTACCGCCTTTCGTTTTTAAATTAGTGTACGCCACATCTAAAGTATTTACAATGTAGTGAAAAATATTTCTTGACATTTTCCATAGAAATCTGATAAACTGCAACAGTCGAGTAGCCAAAGGCGTAAATCCAGATATGGATTTACGCCTTTTTTGCGTGAATATTTTAGGCGTTTCGCAATTACCCAAATTGTGTGTAACTAGGTAATTGCGAAACGCCAACAAGGTAGTGAATTGTCAGAATTGTTTGTGGCAGATAGCTGTTTGCTACATAGTCTATATGTGACCCTCTGAAAACGTCGGCACTTGGGCTGTGTATTTTACAGCCTTAGTGTCCGCTACGTTTGAAGGGAGCGGACACTAAGGCTTTGCGAAATGGTTATTGAACAATCCTCCTAAATATGCTTAAATGGAGCTAGGAATTTCAATGAATGAGTAAGCATTGCCGGCTGGAAAATCGAACAAAACATAGCAAACTTGCTGTAATGGACGAAGACGCCACAATGCAGTTTTACAGGAGTAATTATGATAGACAATAAGACTTTTTACAAAAATGTATCCATACTGGTGCTTCCCATGGCACTACAGAACTTAATCAATGTAGGAATATCCTCTACAGATGTCATTATGTTGGGGAAAATCGGCGAAAAGACATTATCCGGTGCCTCACTTGGCAGTCAGGTTTACTTTATTCTGAATCTGATTTTATTTGGTCTGACCTCCGGTGCTTCCGTGCTCATTGCACAATACTGGGGCAAGAAGGATATGAAAACAATCCACAAACTATTTGGTATCGAAATAAAATTTGCAATGGTTGTCAGTTCTTTGTTTATGATAGCAACTCTCCTTTTCACCGAGTCCATTATGCATATATTTTCCAATGATACAGAAGTAATTAGAGAAGGTGTACGCTATCTGAGGAGTGTAAGCTTTTCCTATGTGCTGTCTGCCATTACTATGGTGTACTTAAATACTATGCGAAGTATGGAACGTGTAAAAATCGGAACCATTGTGTATCTTTGTTCCTTGTTCACTAATATTATTGCCAATTATCTGCTGATTTTTACACCATTTCAATTAGGGGCGCAAGGTGCCGCAATTGGTACCTGTATTGCGAGAGTGCTGGAGCTTCTTATTGTTATTTTTTATGACAGAACATGCAATACCACATTCCGCTTTCAACTTCGGGATTTGACAGTGAAAGATTCTGTTATTTTGAAAGATTTCCTGCACTTTTCTATGCCGGTTGTGTTCAATGAACTGATATGGGGTACCGGGGTATCTGCTATTTCTGCCATTTTAGGTCACTTAGGCAGTGCTGCCACCGCTGCAAATTCGTCTGCACAGGTTGCACGTCAGCTTGCAATGGTAATCAGTCTGGGGATCGCCAACGCTGCCGCTATTATGATCGGAAAAGCCATCGGCGAAGGAAAAAATGAGCATGCCCGCAGCTTCGGTAAAAAGTTTGTACAACTCAGTATCATTACCGGTATATTTGGTTCCCTTGTGATTCTGATTGCCCGGCCTGTTCTCCTTAATTTTCTGGTACTCACACCAACTGCAAAGGAATATCTTTCTTCTATGATGTTTGTAATGGCTTATTTTGTAATGGCACAATCCTTCAATACCACATTGATTGTTGGTATCTTCCGCGCTGGTGGAGACACACGATTTGGTCTGTTGTTAGATGCCTCTACTCTGTGGGGCGTAGCCATTGCGCTTGGCTGTATTGGAGCTTTCTTACTGAAGCTTCCCGTTATTGTTGTGTATATGTTGCTTCTCAGTGATGAAATTATTAAAATACCGTTAAGCTTTATACGATACCGTTCCTATAAGTGGCTAAAAAATGTAACGAAGGACAACTTGTAGCAAGTCATTTTCATAGAGTTTTCGATAAGGCAGACTGAACGTTACAGATAGATTTCCTAAGTATACAGCAAAAGCAGGCGTATAACGCCTGCTTACATTTTTTTCACGCTCTCCCCCTCTTGAAATTCAAAAGGAATTACTTCATGGACTGCTTCCATATTCAAGTCAATCATTTTCATTAAAATTTCAATGCCTCTTTTTGCCAGCCCCTCATGTTGCTGTCTGATGGTAGTCAGCTTCGGATTATAATATTCTGCCAACTCAATTCCATCAAATCCCATAACTGAGATATCCCCCGGTATCTGGTACCCCATATCCCGCAAAGCCCGGATTGCACCAATGGCAGTCACATCACTCATGGCAAATACAGCCGTGATATCCGGTTCTCTCTCTATCAGACATTTCATTGCTTCATAAGCGTTATCATACGAGAAACGACTAGGCTGATATCTTGTTTTTTCATGGAATTTCAATCCATGCTCCTTAAAACTCATCAATCCGCCCTCATATCTGCGCCTACTGATATCTGAAAGTTTCCAATCTCCGCCTAATATCCCAATCTCCCGATGACCATTTTCAATCAGATAATCCACCGCTGCTTTTGATGCCATTGTATCATCTGTAGAGACGCTGGATAAATTCGAACAATTCAGCTCGTCAGACTGGTTTGTCAGTATCACACACGGTACCGTTACTTTAGAAAAACTATTTTCAAAATAGATTAAGTTTCCCCCCAGAAACAAAATCCCTATTGGTTTTCTTTCACGACACATCATAATTGCATGTTCTACTTCATTTTCGTCCTCGTCCAGATAACAAATATCTGTTGTATATGTTGTTTTTTCCACAATTTGTTGAATTGCTTCTACAATGCCGTGGAATAACACATTGCTGGTACCCTTTACAATTACACCGATTGTTCGGCTTGCCGTCTGCTTTAACTGCTTTGCATTATTGTTCGGCACAAAATTATACTGGGCAACTATCTTCTCAATTCTTCGCTTTGCCTCCGGACTTACATCCGTTCTATGATTCAATACCCTTGACACAGTACTTATGGAGTAACCGGATTCTTTTGCAATATCTTTTATTGTAACCATACTCTCAACCACACCAATACTTTGTCTTTGCTACTTTTCTATATACCACGATAGCCTGCCTGTAAACAGGCAGGCTATCATAAAATTGCTACACCTTCTTAAAGAAATTAACCCTTCACCGCACCAGAAACAACACCTTCAATAATGCTCTTCTGGCATGCCATATAGAACACAATAATTGGAATAATAGCAAGTACAAGCATTGCCATCATTGCACCCCAGTCAATGGAACCATATCCACCTTTTAAGTACTGAATTGCAATCGGAATTGTCTTATATTCCTTAATTTCCAATACCAGATATGGCAACAGGTAATCGTTCCATATCCACATTGCCTGCAAAATAGCAACTGTGATAGCGGTTGGTTTCAAAATCGGAAATACGACTCTGAAATATGTCTGGATTGGATTACATCCATCAATCATAGCTGCTTCTTCGATTTCCAGCGGAATACTTTTAACAAATCCGCAGAACATGAAGACAGCAAGACCGGCTCCAAATCCTAAATATACTACGATAATACCTACCGGATTACCTAATTTCAGCATATTTGCTAACTTAGATAAGGTAAACATAACCATCTGGAATGGTACAATCATAGAGAACAGACACAGCATATACATAATCTTTGTAAACTTATTATTTACTCGGCTGATATACCATGCAAACATAGAAGTAAACAGGATAATCACAGCAACGGAGCATACGGTAATAAATAACGAATATCCAAATGCCTGGAAGAAATCTATCTTCTTAATACCTTCAATATAGTTCTCCAATCCAACAAACATTTTGCCTGTTCCAAGCTTGAATGGATATTTGTTAATAAATGCTTTCTTCTTAAATGAATTCATGAATACCATTATGATTGGTAACACATAAACAATTGATATCAAACTGAATATCAGAGTAAGGAGACCGCCATGGCGAGATCTTCTTACTGCACTTACCTGATCCTCTTTATTCTTCTTTGCCATTACTGTTGCACCTCCTTACTTCTGGTTAAATAATTCTGTAACAACGCAATCACTGCTACCAGAATAAAGAATACAACTGCCTTCGCCTGACCAACGCCTTCCCATCCGTTACGGCCATAGAATGTGTTGTAAATATTCAACGCTAACATTTCAGACTTGTTCGATGGGTTACCTGCTGTTAATGCCAGGTTCTGGTCAAACAACTTGAAGCTGTTTGTCAATGTTAAGAATGTACAAATTGTAATAGATGGCATAACCATAGGTAACGTAACATGTTTTAATACCTGACCGGAAGTTGCTCCATCAATCTTTGCAGCTTCAATCAACTCTCCCGGAATATTCTGAATACCAGAAATATAAATAATCATCATGTAACCAACCTGCTGCCAATTCATAAGAATCAATAAACCAACAAAACCATACCATTCATTGTAAATCAATGTTCTTCCAAAGTTCGCAAGAATACCATTTAAAATCATCTGCCAGATATAACCTAATACGATACCACCGATTAAGTTTGGCATAAAAAATACAGTACGGAAAATATTTGTTCCCTTAATTCCCTTTGTTAAAAGCATCGCAATCACAAAAGCCAATACGTTAATAGTAAGAACAGATGCAATTGTAAATAATGCTGTATACCATAACGAATGGACAAACGATGAATCTGTAAATATCTTTAAATAATTGCTAATTCCTGTGAATTTTGCGTCTGTTACTGTTGTAAATTTACAGAATGATAAGTAGACACCCATAATAAAAGGAACTATAAAACCGATAATAAATGCTAAAAATGTCGGCAATGCAAAAATGGGAAAATATCTTTTTATCGCTTTTTCCATAACAATTTCCTTTCTTTAAAAAATCCAGGCAGCCGGACTGCCCGGATTTTACTTATTATAATTTACACGTCCCTCAAGACTATTATCCAACTACTATAATTAGTTAGCTGTTGCTGCAACTTCTTCAGCCCATCCATCAACGAAGGCTTTCTTAACTGCATCCCATTCGCCAGTTCCCTGAGCGTACTCTGTTAAGGCACTACCTACACCATCTTTCCAATTTTCGGAAGGAATAGTAGAGAAGTTCCATGAAACAGGTGTCTTACCAGCAGCAATGTATTCGTTTGCATCTTCAACGAATGGATTGCTTGCTGTGTATCCATCATCAAATGTATCAAATGGTGTTACGAATCCCATCTGGTTTGCTACGGAATCACGTCCTGTATCACTTGTAACAACCCAATTTAAGAAGTCTTTTGTTGCCTGGATATCTTCTTCAGAAGCCTTGCTGTTGATACACCAGTAGTTCTCTGAACCTGTGCAAAGTCCCTGATTTTCTTCACCTTCTGCACCAACGTAGATTGGCATCATAGCGATATCGTCATCTGTTAATACACCTGCATCAATGATGTTCTGGTAAGCCCATGTACCATTCTGGTAGAATACTGCGTTACCAAGTGCAAATTCTGCTGTAGAATCATCACCAGTCTTTGTAGCGATCATGGATGGTTCACAAGTAGCGTTGTTGATATATAAATCCCAAATGTTCTTGTAGTTGTCTAAGTATGTACCTTTGATTGCATCTGTAGAACCAATACCATCTGCTTTATATTCGTAGTAGATTGGTAAGTTAGCTAAGTGTGTTTTGAATCTCCAGTCAGAAGATGAATCCATACCTGCTGATGAGAATGCACCTTCAATATCGAATCCACTTGCTTCGCTTACTTCAGCTTTACGAGCCTGAATATCTTCAGCTACTGCTTTTAATGTATCAAAGTTATTAAGCTGGTCGATAGAAGTAATCTTAGCACCATCCATCTTGCAGTATGCATCTAAGATTGTCTTATTGTAAATTAAACCATATGTTTCGATAACATATGCAATACCTTTTACTTCTTCGCCTTCTTTTAATACGAAGTCATCACTCTTAACATGCTTGTAAAGGTCTGTATCCTTTAAATCTAAGCAGTAATCTTTCCATGTTGCTAAACCAACCGGACCATTTACCTGGAATAATGTTGGAGCTTCATCTTTTGCAAGCTCAGACTTTAATGTATCTTCATATGTACCGGATGCTGCTGTTAATACTGTTACAGTAACACCTGTTTCTTCTTTGTAAGCTTTTGCTAAATCCTGCCACTGCTGATCCTGCTCTGGTTTGAAGTTTAAGTAATATACACTTCCGGATGCTGTTTTCTCATCATCACCAGTCTTTGCATCATCATCAGATGTTTTGTTTTCATCTGCTGCAGGAGCCTTTGTTGCATCTGCACTACCCCCGTCTTTGTCAGAACCGCCGCCACAGCCTGCCATTGCTGATGCTGCCATACTCATTACAAGCATCATTGAAACAATTTTCTTCTTCATAATTAATTACCCTCCTGTAATAAAATTGGGAAAACGTTGTCGGTATCGTTTTCGGTAACGTTTTCATTTACAAGCATTAGTATACATGTAACCAGTTAAAATAGCAACCCTCTTTTTACTTTTTCGTTATTATATTGCAATTTGATTGTTTGTTTTTGTATATTTTACACAATCGTTTTTGCCGATTTTTCAAATTTTACCAGTTGAAAACCTTATAATTGCACAATTATAAGGTTTTGTTTTATATCCTGCTCTACACTATGCATCAGGCAGCTATCTGTCACAAGCAATTCTTACAATTCACCACTTTCTTGTGTTTCGCAATTATGCACACAGTAACAACTATATCCACAGCTATGTCAGGGCACCCGCTTTTTGATTCTTATTCTTCACCTACCAGCTTTTGCTCTGCAAATATAGCATCCACTGCTGCCAGATACTCACACATTCTGTCTGCTTTTCGTATCTTCTTCACATATTTTTCCGGATTGGTAAAACTACATGACAAATAGGTCCATAGTTCCTTCATTTTGAACAACACATTTTTATCACCGGACATCACTACCTTATAGTCATCTACCAATCGGTCATGAAATGCTCTGCATTCTTCTTTTTGCAGTGACGCCCCACCTTTTATTTGCCTTACTAGTGCAGGGTTGCGCAAAAGACCTCTGCCTAACATAATCTTTTCTACAGACGGAAACTGTTTTGTAATCCTTTGGTAATCCGATACCGTGAAAATATCACCATTGTAACACAGACAATGCGGACAGTTTTTTACGGCTTCTGCAAACATTTCTACATTTGGCTGGTTTTTGTAATAGTCCTCACGCACTCTGGGATGAATAATAATCTCCGAAAAAGGATATCGGTTGTACACCTTCAATAAATCATAAAACTCTTCCGGTTCATCCATACCGATTCTGGTCTTTATGGAAATTCGGCTGTTGCAGTTCTCAAAAACTTCTTCGAAAAAACGATCCAAGGCTTCCGGATCTTCCAAAAAACCTGCGCCACGGTGCTTCGATACCACCGTACCGGATGGGCAGCCTAAATTTAAGTTTACTTCCTCGTAACCAAATTCCTGTAACTCTTTTACTGTTTTGGTAAATATCCCTGCCTGATTTGTTAAAATCTGTGGAATAATCGTAAGATTTTGATTATGCTCCGGCAGTATATCACGCTTTTCTTTTGGATTGATACAACGATTCATACTTGGTGCAATAAACGGTGTAAAATATGCATCCATATTTCCTGAAAAATATGTTTCATATGCATTTCGAAAAATATATCCGGTAATCCCTTCTAAAGGTGCAAAATAATATTTCATAGTACTCTCCATTCCGCCGCTTTCGCGACATTAAACTTTATAAGTAGTGCTCCTTCCTTACTAATTCGTGCGCATCTCTTTTTATATACCAGGAAATTGCATATATCACATTATATAATAAGACGTTATAATTTCCTGGTATATAAAAACAGCATGGTCACAAACCATGCTGTATGACTACTTGGTCATATTACTATGTACTGACTGGCTTAAAAAAACATAATCGCTTACATCCATGTGTGATGATTTCACTGCCATCATAGAAGAATAGCCAGTTCTTCTTTATCCTCGTAAACATATTTTATATGCCAAATATTTTTTTCGTTTCTTCATAACGCTCCCTATATTGCTCATAAAAATCACATTCACCATCATACGGAGTCAACTAAAAACGCGTCAGTATATACATACTGACCTTTTTCGTGAATGCGTCCTCATTTCGTTCCTTTATCAGGCGTTGCAAATCCTTTTGCAGAGAATGCCAATCATTTACGAATTGTTCATTTTTCTTTACATCCGGCGTATCTATCCACTTTTTTACTTTAACCTTTGTACGGTTCTCTGATTTACATTCATGTATCTGAAGAATATAATGAAAACCTTCGTCATCATAATATCTGCCCAAAGGAAATATTCGGCAGATTCCCGGACGAAATGGATGAACACTACATCTGCCTTCTCCATTTAAAAATCCGCATGCTTCTTCTGCTCCACTCATTTTCAAATTCGGTAAAATTATGCCATCCACCACATTTAATTCAACATATGTCTGCATAAGTTCCTCAAAGGATTTCTTAAGGCCTACTGTCAAACGATACGTATCAAATGGATCCAGGATAATGGACTGCCCCATTCCATGGCAACAGGCAGAACAATCCTTACAGCCATTGCAATCTGCCCTTACCATATCATTCAATTCATATAACTTACCATCTGATATATCTTCTAATCTTACATGTCTTTCCATGTTACATAATTATCCTTTCCGTGTTTATTTTTTATTAGGCATTTGCGAAAGTGAAAGCCATCCGTGAATTGTCAGAATTGTTTGTGCAAATGGCTGCTTACTACATAGTCTATATTTGACGCGCTCTCGCTCCCTTCAAACGTAGCGGACACTAAGGCTGTAAAATACACAGCCCAAGTGCCGACGTTTTCAGAGGGTCACATATAGACTATGTAGCAAACAGCTATCTGTCACAAACAATTCTGACAATTCACTACCTTATT
>JBGVMW010000071.1:0-20762 GCA_045125095.1 Lachnospiraceae bacterium | reverse complement strand
TTGTTTAGCTATCGCTTCTGCTACTTTCTCATCTATTTTTGCATCCAATTTCTTTTCATTTGCATAACCGCTTAACATTGTTGCTGCTATTGTTAATACGCTTCCTGCTAATCCTGCTAATTGAACCATATCTATATTTTTAAAAGTTTTCATAAAACTACCTCCTAATAATTATTTAATATTCTTCATTAAAGGGTTTGTAAATTTCGCGTACTTACCATTCTTGCCAGTCGTCGGAAGGTGCTATATTGAACACTATACCGAATGCCTGTAAATTATCTGGTGTCTCTATTTCAACAAGATGCGCTTCTATCCAAGAGAAGTTATAGCATTCCCAGTCCTTAGCGCTATTCCATCCTAGCTTATCTCCAAGTTCAGTAGAGTCAAGTTTAAAGAATTCATAGAATTCGTTTAATGATAATTCCCCTATATGGTTATAGATTCTGTTTATTTCGTATATATTTCTTTGGAACTCATAAATACTCATCTCAAAATATCTTTTTGAATACTCATCATAGAATAGTCTTTTCTCGTCTACTGACCCGTATGTCTCATGTAGATAAATATCTTTCTCTAGTTCTTCTCTAACTTTCTTCTCTGCTTCCTCTCCAAATATCTCTTTTACTTTACGTTTGTAGCAGTCATACTCAGAGTGTAAATATGTGTATGCAGCTACTAAAGCTGCTTGGTTCTGCTTGTTGACATGGTTGGCGCCTAATATACAACCTGCTGTTGCTGTACCCATAAGTATTGCCGGAATATAAGCCGGAGCCATTGCTAGAGCCTTCTCAAATCTTGTAAGGTGGTATCCATACTTCTCAACTTTGTAATTATCTTTTTCCTCAAGTATTTCAAGTGCTTTCGGTGTGTTCTTAGCTGCCATAACTGCTGTGGAAAACACCCCAACTACTCCTAAACCTGTTAATACATCTGCTCCATGATCGTGCCAAAATGCTTTAAAATTCATAATACCGTCTCCTTTCAAATAAAAATAAAAAGAAAAGGAAATTAGCCCTCGAAGTCTAATCCCCCTGATAATACCGTTCAATGACGGTTATCCATTCATTCTGTCCTTCCTCTCTTTCATTAAAGGCCTTGTAAATTTCGCGTAAAACCAAGAGACCATGTAGGTCTCAGTTTAAATATAAATCTATTTCTTAAATTTGAATAATCCTGATAATGATCTTCCTGCCATTGTTGTAAAGTTATAATCCTTTTCAAACTCGCATAACATATGTGCAAATGTCTTTTTACATCCATGGTCTATTAAAGGTGCTACTATTACGGCTGCTGCTATCTCTGCAACTTTAATTGCTGTGTTAAGTTTTGCTTGTTTTGCTTCCATTTCAACTTTCTTCATATCATGATTGTGTTCTGCTTCCATTTTATTCATTTCGTGTTCATGCTTAGCGTCTTCCAACTTCATTTGGAATCTTCTGTTTTCTTCGTCACGTTCTTTCTCTAAATTAGATTTTAATGTTTCTTTCTCTAATTCATAGTCATTACGTTTCTCTAAAACTTCCATTTCAAATTCTTGTTTAGATTCTTCTTTTTCTGATTCGAAATTATGTTTCATTTCTTGCATTTCTTTTTCATGGTTTTGTTTAAGTTCTTCTTTTTGCATTTCAAGCTCTCTCTTGTCAATTTCAAGTTGTCTATCTATTGCCTTCATAGCCTCTTCAAAAGCTTTAGAATTTTCGTCATTGTTCTTTAATGCTTCCTCAAGTCTATTTTGTATTAAACTTTCTAATAACTCTCTATTATCTTTTTTCATAATTCAATCTCTCCTTAAATATAAATTTTATTTCATAATAGGGCGTGTTATTTGCGCGTAATACGTAGCAATAAATATCTTCTTGTATGAGCTTTGTTAAAGTCGTCTATATAAAGCGTATAAACATCTTTATTGACGTCACTTTCATTTATCTGAAAATTTCCATTTTTAAATCTTAATTTTACAACCACCCAAGACATTAAAAATCCAAATATAAATCCTATAAAATATTCCAACATAAATCTCTCCCTTTCTGGTAATATTTTGTAATTTTTATAAAATGGCATAAAATATATAATTTTGTGATATGATTTAACGGTCGAGTGATAATGTCACAATGAAAGCGAAATATCATTTTATGTCAGTTTTCTGTCAGTTAAATTTTCATAAATTAAAAGTGTAAGTTAAGGAAAAGGCTGACGACAAATATCGTCAAACCCTTCCAATAACTAGAAAGTTCTGTTTCGATACTCCTGTTTTCCTTTAGACTTTTTTGCCGTTATTAACTCCTCAATATATCTGACATATGCAGGGTCGTCGCTTAATCTTGCATGAGAGCGTATCAAATATAAATTTTTAGTCTTTGGTTTCTTATGTTTGATGACATTAGAAATGACCGTCTTAGCCATATCAAAACTATCCAAGTGGGTATGACCGTTCTCCCATTCTTTTTTAGTATTATATGCTATATATCCTACTTTCTTTCCACTATTTACCTTTAGTATGATAAATTCGTCTTTCTCATATACTTTCTGAGATGCGTCGTATTTCCCCTTTTCATTAGACATTTCAATCCACCCTTAAAAATATAATTTTATACTATACTTTCTAAAAAACTTATTAATAAACTAGCTATCCTACTATGTGCGTTTTGGAGATAGTGACATCCATCGCCGTTAGTCCATTTTGTTTCTAGATCAGTCGTATATAAACTTATGCCTGATTGAGCATGTATATCTAAACAATAAGCACCGTAAGTTCTACACGCGTCAATAACAGCTGTTCTATAATCTTCTATCAATCTTAGAAAACCTTTTCTTGGCATTGTTGTCATAAAAACAACTTTCGCGTCAGGATAAGTAGTATTACAATAATCTATAATAGTTTTCACTCTATTAACTATGCTATCTGTTTGTTTGTCACTTACACTACCTGCTGGTGTATTATTCGTAACGTCATTTGCACCAAATAAAAAAGTTATTATATCAGGAGTCGTATCAATGTTCGTCATATGCTCTAACGCATCCAGATAAGTATCACCAGGATAAGAAATATTCTTTATATTCGCTCCCGTTTGATTCTTAACTATGGTAGGATAAGTACCGTCAGTAAAACTCACAAAAGAACCATATGTTATACTGTCACCATCGAATACGATATTTTTCCCTTTAAGTTTACTAATCATTGTGACTTCTAAATTTGACCCTATATCGTTTTTTATACTTTCCATAGGAAGCTTCGATATTGGGACTATTCCATTAATATCATTAAATGTTACAGCTGAAAGGTCTACATTATTAACTTTAGAATATAATTCGTTTAATGCTCCTTCTACTGCACGCGATTTAAAATAACCGAGTGCATTATTTATTTTTACATTATTCGCATTTAATTGTAAGGGGATAAAACCATTTTCCGTTTTTATATATATACCGTTATCATAAACAGTTTCTTCTAATGTTGTCATATCCATTGACATAACTTGAGGGTCGTCTAAAGAAAGTGTAGCTATAGATGCATCCGTAGACGTAGGAATATTACACTTTATTAAAGGATGCGTTCCGTATTCCATCATATACATTCTCGTCATTCCATCATAAGCTGATAATGTTTTTTTAGTTTGCGTAGTTATATAATATGATGTTTCCTCATCTAAAACGGTACCATCATCTCCGATTCTAGTTATTAACTCCCATGAATTTACAGCACTATTATACTTTATTTCATCGCATACTGTTTCGTCTGTATTACTTCTTAAAGGATGCGGAATTACAAAGTCTAATTTGTCAATAATACTATCTATTAGTGCATATTGTGGGTAATAACCCTTTGCGTTCCAACAAGCAAAACAGGAATTATCGTTCCATTTAGATTGCTGTTGAATTCCGAAGACCGCGTAAGCGATATTATTTGGAACATCCATGGTTTGAGGTGACTGAACTCCCCATACAGACTTATACGCGGCTATTTTATTATCGTTGTCTATCAACCATATTTGATTCCCAACATTCTCTACAGACCCGTAGTGTATTACAGGAGGCAATTTTTCTCTCGGTATTTTAAGGGATGCTATATGAGCACCATTTCCAATAGATGCGGTATCTCCAACAGTGTGACTTAAAATACAATTATCTTGCGATTTTTCACCAACAGCTAAAGTACCACCGTTACTTGAACATATCGTGATAGTGTAAGCATTATCATCGTTTAATAATCCGACTCCTTCTACGGTACTTCCTAATATTCGTAAGTTTTTTATATTTCCTTCTATACTACTCATTCCGTCACCGCTTATCTTAGATGATAATGCAGTGTAAATATAAGGGTCAACTTCCCCTTCATCTATTAGTCTTATACTTAATTCCACGTAATTATCGTTTATAGTGGAAAAAATAACTGTGTCTATGTTGTCAACGGCATCATTGTCAACTTGATGCTCCATTTTTACATATTGAAATACATTATAATTATCTTTAGTGAAAATCATCTTAGAGGCATTTAATAATATCTTGTTATTGACACTCACTATATCAACGCTTTGTGTCGCTTCTATTGGGGGGTTATCTAATTTGACGCCCATCATGAAAGATTCTCTTTCGTTTAAATATGTTAAATTCGAGCTTAGTACTATTTTTGGATATACTGTACTATCTTCAGTTGCTTTTATCCATATTTTAGTATCATCACTAGGTAAAGTATCACTTATAATAATTTCAGTTTCTCCGCCACTTAAGTCGATCTTATCTATCTCAGAATCAACATAAGATTTAGTAGCAAAGTCTTTTAAATCAACTTCTCCTCCTTCTAATTGAGCGTTAGCTATCTCGAAATCAACATAAGATTTAGTAGCATATCCTTCTAATATTTCTTCTTTATCTTCTTCTGTGAAGTAATCCACGCCTTTAATAGGAGTATCACCTTTAGGTCCTTGTTTACCTTGAGGTCCTTGTTCACCTTTAGGTCCTTGTTCACCTTTAGGTCCTTGTTCACCTTTAGGTCCTTGTTCTCCTTGAGGTCCTTGTTCACCTTTAGGTCCTTGTTCACCTTTAGGTCCTTGTTCTCCTTGAGGTCCTTGTTCACCTTGAGGTCCTTGTTCACCTTTAGGTCCTTGTTCACCTTTAGGTCCTTGTTCTCCTTGAGGTCCTTGTTCACCTTGAGGTCCTTGTTCACCTTGAGTCGCCTCTATTTCATTTATAGCGTCAACCATAGCATTCATTTTACTTGCAGATATTAAATCTCCAACTTTCCATTGTGGTAATTTATCAGCCATTATAATATCACTCCTTGTTTATATATGATTTTTCAATAATACCGGTATCAATTATTCCCGGTATGATTTCGCTTACACCGCCTTTTAAACGTTCTTTTATTTCAAATTCTATAGGCGGTATACTTATTTCGCTGTGTTCGCATACTAAATGGAATTGTAGTTTGTATTTTCCTATTTCTGTTAATTCGTCGGTTAAATCGTCAGTCAGTTCAAACTTTATCGTATCGTCTTTTACCACTCCGTTCTGACGACTTAGTTCCTCCCCGACGGGGTTAATTATAGTAGTATAAGCTTCTAAAACATCGTCATCCATACTACTCAAAAAACCTTGTGGGTTCTTATCGTATTTGAATTTATATTTTTGGATTAGAAAATTAATCATTATACCATAATCTTTTTCATAGAAATATAATTTACCATCCAACCTTGCTTTATCGTTAATAACTTCAACGGTGATATCCCTGCTTATAGACACTAGTATTCACCTCCTTTCTATGTTATTTAACTTTCTCTGTGTATGCTAAGCTTATCCAACCTGCTCCTGATTTTAGGTAACCCCAGTTATTTTCAGTTTTAACTATCGTGAATACTTCGCCTTTCTTAACAGCTCCTACTTGTTGATATGAAGCACCAGGTCCTTTTCTAATATTAAGAGAATCTGCAGTGACTCTAACTTTGTAAGTTCCGTCTGAAACAACCTCAAGTATTTCTGTATATTTTAAGTTTATCCAACCTGCTCCGCTCTTTAAGTGCCCCCATCCATTTTGAGTTTCAGTTATTGTGAACACTTGACCTTTGTATATTTGTCCGTTACATTTAGCACTTGCATTTGGTTCCGCTCTATAATTAAGTTCATCTGCTGTGACTCTTACTTTAAATTCGCCACTACTAGGTATTGATACGACAGGTTTAGATTCTACTCCGTTAATATAATTTTTAACCATTGGTATGAAGTTATTTTGAATTGCCTCTTTGCTATTACCGAATCCCATAAAGTTTGTACCGGGACAAGTCTTAGCTGATTTTGATTTGTTGTAATCTCCTAGATATGTTCCGCCTGCTGTGAACCAAGCATGACATCTTAATGCGCTAGTTGAAGGTGTTATGTTGAATTTCTTACATAACTCGCCATATACAGCAATTACTGCTTGTTTTTGTTCTTCTGTCATCTTGTCACAACCAACATCGAAGTTACCGTATATCTCGATGCATATTTTGTTAGCATTCCATCCCTTAATTCCCACAGGAGTTGTATTTGATAATTTTCTTCCTGTCACTATTACACCGTTTGGGAATATAGTAAAGTGTTGAGCAATATCCGCCCAACCGTTTGTCTTAACGTGGTAGTTCTTAGTATTATTTTGACGTACTAATTCGTCTTCATGTGACCCATCAGCTTTGTAGAAATTACTGTAGTCGGGCTTCCAGGTATGGTGTATTTGTATACCTGTGTATTTATAGTTACCTTGTTGTTTAATCCAAGATTTGAATTCATTTACTGTCATTTTTGTAAAACCGTATTTAGTTGTAGCCATATCAGCATCCCCTTCTAATATTTTATTTAACTCATTTTGATAAATATCAGTAGTGTAACCATAATCACATACGTACATACACAACACCCCTTATTTAACTATTACTTCTAAATTTTGAGAATATCCAAGTTCCTCTAGTAATGCTTTTATCTGGCGGACTGTTGCTTGTTGTGCTTTCTCTTGTATTCCTGAGTAGTTGTAGTATTCTTGTATATAAGCTAAACCTTTAGTATCGAATGAATCTTCCCATTGACGTGTCGCTCTCTCTGCGTCTTTCTTATTAGCTAATAAGTTATCGTCACATTCATCATCCATTCGTAAGAATGTGTTTGGCACTCTATGACAAGCTTGTGTATCGATTACAGGCTTCGGTACTGTGATAGTTATCTTCTTAGCAGAAGCTTGAGTAATCTCTGCTAATTGGAGATTGACTATCATTTGATAATAGAAGTCCGCAGTACCTACAAGTTTGTATTTACTCTTAAGTCCTAACACGCTGTCTCTTTGGTATGCGTACGTATGCTTTATGTTTATAGTTCCATCTAGTACTTTAAAGTTACACTCTTTATTCATTCGTTCTTTTAATGTTGAAATATCCATCTGTGTCTCTGTGTAATTGTATCTTTGGTCTGTCATGTTCTCTTGAATGTACAATTCTTTTTGTAATTCATTTATCTTATGCTGTTGTGTAAAGAAACTTCCTATTACTAATAGTGTTGACATTAGTATAGCTATTACTTTCGTACTTGCATATTTTCTGAACTTCACAAGACCATCCCCTTTAATAAAAATAAAAAAGAAGAGAGTTAGTTATACCGGCCTTTCGGCTCTGATGTCCCATTGGATCATTTTTCAAACTAATCATCTCTTCATTAAAGGGCTTGTAAAATTCGCGTGGTTATTTATTTTCTAATTCTTGCATTCTAGCTTCTAGTTGTTCTATTTTATTTATAGCTTCTTTTAGTGCGCCAGCTAACGCCGAAGTATACATACACATATTAGTTTGCAGTGTGTCTATCTGAGCCCTAGTGTTCAACTGAATATCATAAGTTAAATCCATTGTTTTAGTAGTATTTATAACTACTGTATCACCTTTATCAACTTTTATGTTTAGGTTAACAGGAATATATTCTGGTATTGCTAGTTCATATACAGCCTGAGCGCCATTATTTCTTAACCAAGCATATAAATCACCGTCAGGAAAATCGTTTTTTGATATTTTTATTTTTAATTCAGGATTAGACCAATGTGAATTTATGATATTTTCGGAATAATTATTTGGATCGTCAAGCACTGATGTAGATGAATTTTCGAAACAATTACATAATATATTATTATCAATAGCGTCGAATGAACTACTCATTTTTAGATTAGGAACATCCCCGCTGTAATACATGGCGAAAGTGGATTGGTTTGAATTACACGACCATTTTAAATCTGCTAAATTGACAATACCTGTTCTTTTAATTAACATACCATCTTTAATCTCATCTTTTACTCCATTAGGTAACGAATTAAGTCGGATATCAGGAATTATCATTTCTTTTACTTCGTATATTTGAATATTTTCATATGTTATAGTTCCTCCAGGGATTCCGACGGCATTATGAAATCCTATATAGAAATCATCATTATACACTAAGATTGCGTTAAAAGCAGATTTATATACATCAAACATATTATAACATTGATTTATAGTGTTGTATTCACAAGATTTAGGATATTCTATAGCTGAGGAACCTTCGTCATCTATAATATTATCACATAGGATACAATACTTTTTACCTTCAACTAATGTGGGTATTTTGAATTTAACACTAGAAGTAGCACGGTTACTTGTTACTGTTATTGTGTTACCATTCTGCGTATAAGTAGCATCAAATATACTCTCGCTAAAAACCGAATCTTCGAAGTAATTTTTACTAGTATCTATAGTACAGACGTTTTTTAAGTAAGTAGTCACTAATTGAGATTTTTCGTTTACGTTCAGTTCAATACTACTTAATCCTTCTATATTATCCAAAGTCACCAAACTAGGCATCATTCCGTCATTGTCTACTGTAAATTTATAGGCGTTCTTTACTTCCCCCGCCAAGTTCATAGGACGCTGTATGTCATTTCGAAGCTCGTTCATTTCGCTCTCAACCTCAGCAACCATAGCTTCCATATCAGCTTTACCTTGGTTTACTTGAGCCGTCATATTAGCCTCGGCTGTAGCTATCTTACCATCAACAGTATTAGCTACGTTATGAACTTCCTCTATTCCTTCGTTAAGCTCATTTTCTAGGAACGTCATTCTAGAGTTAATCTCATAGTCGCCTAGTTCTGCTGCAGCTTTGTTGTCTGCTATAAGGTTTCTAACATTTGTAAATTCTTTATCGTGTGCTACATCCTTAGTTTCCAGAGCATCTAGTCTAGCATCTGCTTCAACGTGTCTGGAAATATCATTATCGTTAACAGCTTCGATGCTCTCTTCTATCTTGTTTAACTTTGTAGCTGTGATTTTGTCTCCAGCTTTCCAGTTCGTTTTAATATACTTTCCATTTTCGTCAAATGAAGTCATATTATCACTCCTTTATTTTTTAATTGTAGGTTTGTCTAAACCTTTAGTTGAGTTGTCGTTCCATATTCCTAGGAATGCTGTTATTATCGCTATGATAGCTACTGGGTTTGCTAGTATTCCAACTAGAGCTTCAGCAAGTAGACTCCAACTTGTTAGTTGGTTGAAGTCCACTCCAGAAGCTGAGAATATCAATGCGAATGTCGATAGCCAGAAATATGGGTTTTTAAGTTTGTCTTTCATTTGGGTTCACCTCCTGGATTTTGGCATAAAAATAGAACCTTCGTTATTGAAGGTTTGTTAGTACGTAATATAAATCTATTAAGATAATTTTTTCAATATAAAATTTATCATATTTATTAGGCTTATCGTTGAATCTGAATAGCCATCAGGGACCATAAAAAAACTAGCTACAGGTAATTGTATATCATTTATATAAGAGTTTTCAAACGGATTTGTTGAATCACCTAAAATTCTATGTCCGCCCAAAACAGGTATTATTTTACCATTAAATTCAAAAGCTTGATTTTCTTTATTTAATCTAATATCAAAATATTCATCAGGTGTACCATTTTTAGTATATTTTATACGATTTCCAGCCATTTGAATACCATTCCCTGTACCAGTTCCGATGTTTAAATATCTACTATATTCATAAGAATTAGGCGAACCTAGAATAAACATTTTATTGTTATGGTCTGTATCCGGAGTAATACTTGCGGTAGTAATATTTTGAGCGGTTAAGTTTACTATATTATTCCATCCGGTACAACGTAATGCGTACTTTAAACAATCACTGTGTCCAGTATCTGAAAAAATTTTATTTGACACTGATGCCGTTATACAATTACCTACAGCAGGTGACAGTATACTTATAGCAGTAGAGTCAACTATTTGACCTTCGTTGTATTTCCAACCAACGCCGTCTATAATACCATTAAATATATTTTTGCTACCTGTTACGGTTAACCCACTAGTCGCATTTTCTTGACTTTCACAACCTATAAGTATATGACCTGATGATATTTTATATCCAATATCAGACCCCCATGCCTTACAATTCGTTAACCTATTCGGACCTCCTGCTACGTTTATCGCAATAGAACCACATAAACCAGCACTAATTTTATTGAAAAAACTATCCCAACAAGTTATATTTGCCCCATTAACACCACAATTAGTAATTTGTATATTATCAACAAAGCTTTCGCCTCTGCCTGTAATAATAAAACCGGTTCCGGTTACATTTTGTATTCTTATATTTCTTATATCGTGATATGTGTCTACCAAGAAATCTTCTAATTGATATTGGTTATTGAAATTTAAACCGTTTATTGTTTGCCCATAACTCAATCCATCAATTGTTAAGTCTGTCAAAACAACATTAACTACTTTTGAATGTTCAAGTTCTATTAATGAATTACCTACAAAACTTGAAGTAGGTATAATTTTAGCATTATTTTTTGATGACCCTTTTAAAGAAGTCCTAGATTTTAACAAAATAGGTCTACTAATAACAATAGTACCATTAAAAACTAAAGTTTTCCCGTTTATAGTTGCATAATCAATAGCCCTTTCGATTCTATTACTATCATCAATCTCACCATCTAACCTTTCAAACATTTCCAAACTTATAGCTATATTCTCATTATGTGCCAATTGCGCATCAAAACCATCTACTACCTCACTAACTTCATTCTTATGGGCAGTCATAGCACTATTCACGTCAACCTTAAACCTTTCAACCCCAGTATTAAGGTTTCTCTCAAACTCGTCAACCTCAGCCTCAACCTCAGCCATATGCTCTTTCACATACTTATCAGCATCTTTCTTAACGTTGTCTAACGCGTTAAGCATTACTACGTCTGATTCTTTAATATTAGCGTTGATAGAATATAAAGCGTCCTCAATCTTATTCATCTTATTCTCAGTTATTACGTCGTGGTGCGCCCACTCAGTTTTGTTATAGTTTCCTTGCCAGTCGAACGTTGGAAGTTCTTCGTTAGATTGGTCTTTGAATATTCTAGCATAGTCAACTATACCTTGGTCGACTACGTTCGTCTCATCCTCAGCAGCTATTGGGTTACGAATATCAAACCCGTTCATTACTGGAGGAATTGTTACTCTCGATTTCATCTCTGCACTGTCATATAGTCTTATCTGGAAGCTATAGAATCCCATTTCTATGAACTCATCTATCATTTCCTTAGTTACGACAAATACTACTTTTCCTTCGTGACACTCTGCTAATTCAGAGAACATGTGTTCACCGGACGGAGTGTTTAATACCAACTGACCGTGTGATGCATTTACAGATTTAATTACATTACCGTCTTCAGAGAACATAAACTCATTACCGACTAAAGTGAACTCTATCTCAACCTCTCTATCCCCTCTGTAAAGGACTATAGGTCTGTCTATGATACATTCTTGTTCTCCAACTGTCACAATTCGGTTAGTATGAATCATTTAATCACATCCTTTTTATTGTAAATATAAAAGGAGGGACTGACTTAGTCCCTCGCATTAAAATAGCATACTTATAATCACAGAGACTATAGCGCCAAATACCGCTAATCCCATAGATATAAATATGCCTGTTTGCTGTTTTTTACCATCATTAATATTGTTTCTAACAAACTGTTCCATTGTGTCATTTCTTCGTTCTAATGACTTGATTGTTTTGTCATGCTCTCTATTTTGAGCTTCGAGTTGGTCTATTCTAGATGCAAGTTTCTGCTCCTCGATGTTAGAAAGCTTTGCTTTGACGAAGGACATATCTTGGACCAATTGCAGAAGTAGTTCTTGAATTTTTTCGTCCCCCATTTTGAAATCTCCTTTATTTTTTATAAATATAAATATTACTAGCTGCGTCACCTAAAATAAGATAATCGTTATTCACCGTTATACCTTCCGCTTCAGCCGATTCTATTTCACCTTCAGGAGTATACACCATATCTTTATAAATAGTGGTATCAGTAGATCCATCTTCTGAAATCCTATGCTCAGCCCACCATAGTCCTCCACCAAGACCTTCATATATAACACCGTCATAGAAATCTGATCCGTTATTGAACTCTAAATATATCCACTCTCTAGGCCAAGTTCCAAGAATTTTAAATGTTCCATTGAATTCGTAATATCCTTTACCTTCTATAAATGTACCATGTTCTAATTGGGCGCTTCCTTGACCTAATAATATTTTCATAATATATCTAGTTGTAGATCCGTCATTACTTATTACATATGAGATATTATGACGTCCTCTATTGCTTTCACCCCAGACCACGTTGACTTGTTTGCCCCAACCCAACTGGCTAACGTCAAACACCATACCATGTTCGGCAATAGTTACAGCTGATAAATCTTTAAAACTTGATGCGTTAGGGAATATATAAAATTCATTCGGTTGCGTGTTACCGGAGCTTCCACCATTTCCTAATATCAGACAATCTAGAGCTTCGCAATAATCAACAGTGTTAGCGTGTCCGAAATTATGCGTAAAAGAACCGAGTTTTGTTGCCTGCTTATTTTCATAATCAATCGAATATCTTACCACTTCAGCTGTATTGGTATGTTCATCATTTGAAACCGCGAAGCACCATAACTCATCGCCTACAAAACAGAAATCAGATAAGTATGACTTAGTGAAACCACATTTGAAGAAGAACAGGCATTCTTTTCCGCTCATTACGGTTCTTTTAGTATTATTTTTAGTATTATCATCATAAACTACACTACCCATAAGACGACCGTTCAATTTACCGCTAATATTTAATAACAATATTATTTGAGTATCTGTAACTCTATTTGTCCCTCCGAAAGATGTTATTGATAACTCTCTTGTGGCATGATCGAATACTAAACATTTATTATGCTCTAGCTCGAAATCTTTCCATTCAGCACCTAATTGGATGTCGGAATATGAATTATCCACAAATCGCCAATAGAAGTTAGAAGCCTTAGTAGTTAAACGTACAGTAGATGTTCCAGGTACAATATTAGCATGGTATATTTGCTCGGAACCATTTCTCAAGAACACAGTATCCACTCTTAGCGCCGCAGGACCTTTTAAAAATGAAACTCCGCTATTTACATCTGCACCATTAACTGTAAATTTCACAGCCGGAACAAAATCAGTGTCGTTACCTCTTATACGCATACCTAATACCGGAACCAACCCATATACGTCGGCAATTCTATGACCATCATTAGATATGAATTTAAATTCTTTCGTTTTCCAGTCTATATAGATAACACCCGTAGTATATATAGTATAACCAACCGCGTCTTTGTCTGATAAATCCAAAACAGTGTTGTCTGGGACTCTGTAGACAGAACCTCTATATATAAGTAACAATGTACTTAAATTTAGTTGTTTAGTCGACGTGTTATAATCTATTGGCGTGTTACCATTTTCGATTATACATATATCGCTTTCGTCTTTCGGTTTATTTGGAATTTCGCCATTTATTGTAAATTTCACAGCTGGAACAAAATCAGTGTCGTTACCTCTTATACGCATACCTAATAATGGTATCCAATTCTTACTATTGGCGGCTTTAATTCTATCGTTACATAAAGTTTTAAATTCTTTTGTCTCCCAATCTATATAAATAGTTATCGTGCTGTATACTAGTGCATTTAGTGAGTCGTAAGTTAAATCTAAAACTGTACTGTCGGGCACTCTGTAGAATTCATTTTTATATATGATGATTAATGTGCTTAAATCTAACTGTTTAGTCGATGTGTTATAATTTATTGGGGTATTACCATTTTGAAGTATGCAATTATGCACATGACGTTCATTAGTACTTAATCCGTCTATTATAAACTCATAATCATGACATTGAAAATCAGTTAGAACAGTTGCTCCTTCGAATAGATAAAGATTATCTGGATTATGGGAACTCGATGCACTCTTGAACGATAACCCCACATATGCCGCATTCTCCGGTGTCGTGAATGATTTCTTATCGATACCATTTCCGATTCTATTGAAATTAGCATCAAAAACTATATAGTTATAGTCACTAACACTAGCTGTATACGTAGTGTTCGGTTTTATAGGTATATATGGTGTGATAAAATCTAATCCATAAGCACTTGACCCGGCTACAATTGCGCCAGTGGTTCCATTATAATAATATCCATATTTAAATAAACTTTTGTCTAATAAATTTAACTTATTACCATGCATGAAACCATGTAATTTAATAGGTGTAACTTGATTGTTTACTATATTGTCTGATAATATAGCATTTTCGCCAACAACAGCTACACTACCGCCAGTCATTGCTTTTTTAACATCTTGACCCATATTAGCCATACCCCAAACCTTAGAGTTGACTTCATTTTTATCAGCTTTATTAGACTCAAGCACGTTATAATTACTAGTTATTCTCTTATCTAAAGCTGCCACATCATTCTTCTCATTTTGATTTATCTTATCAAGAGCATCTTCAATCTTATTAAGTTTTCCTTCTGTTATTCTATCGCCAGTTTCCCAGTCTGTCTTGTTGTAGTTGCCGTTATCGTCGAAAGTATCGCCAACATCCTCATTTAACCCCTCAACAACCTTAGCTATAGAATACCCAACTATAGCATTGTTGACAGTATTATCATGGTCTTCTGAAGCTACTGGTTCTCTCACCTCTATACCAAACTCAACAGGAGGTATAGAAACACGAGATTCTCTATAATAGTCGAACAGACGTATTTGGAAAGAATATAAACCAACTTCTTCTAACTGGTCTATCATTTCTTTAGTTAATGTGAAAGTTACAGTACCATCTTCGCACTTAACCTCTTCGGAGAACACGTTTCCGCCATAAGGAGCTAAGATCGCTAATTGTCCGAACGATGCTTTCTCTGAATCAACAAGATTTACTCCACTTTTGAATCTAAACTTAGACTCCATTATTGTGAATTTTATCGATACTTCATAGTCTCCTCTGTATAAGATTACTGGTTCGTTGATTGAACTCTTACCTTTGTGTACTGTAATTTGTCTCTCTGTGAAAATCATTTAAATATCACATCCTTTTTATTGTTGATTTTCCACCTCTTCATTGTTTTTCTCTAGTTCATTTTGAAGTTGCTTTAACTGCGCCTTCAGTAGAATATTCTCATTAGTTAATCTATCTATTGTTTCTCTATAAGCTTCTAATACAAAATTCATATCTACTTGCATAACATACCTCCTATAAATATTTAGTGAAATCTGCTGAGTCTGCTTTTAGTTTTAATTGTCTAGACTCTACGTCGACATAGAATCTATTAGTGAATTCCATTACAGTTGGGTCTTTCTGAACAACTATGAAATCCATTATTAATTCGTAATCAGCAGCTCTTTCTCCGAAACCACTCATATCTTGTACTCCTGTACAATAAGAATATATAGCTCCATCACTTTTGTAAAAATATAACGTCATACTAGCTTCATGTTCAGCCATGCTTGCCATTTAATCACTCTCCTTTTATACAAATGCCCAGTATGCTACAACTGGTTGCATTGCTTCTCTTTCTGCTGCCGTAGAGCCATTACCTACCATTTGACCCCAGTTAGAATATCCAGTTCTATTCCATGCTCTAACTGACGCATAAACTTGGAATGTCCCAGCATTCTTATTAATATTAAGGGCTTCAGCATAGAACGATAATAGTGGGAAATAACAACCGGTAACGTAGCTATCGCTAGAAATATAAATACGTTTAATACTTGTAACAACTTTAAAGTCCTTACCTTGGAATTCAGCCGGTAGAGTTACTGTCCATATAGACTCGGACGGACATCTATATTCACCTGCGTGTAGTAAATAATGGTAACCTGAAGCAGTACCACCTTTACTCCAAGTCATACCTTTAGCGTCTATTCTAGTATAACTACCGTCAGTATGAACCCATTTTGAATACCCGGCCGCATGGTACGCAGTCGTGTTACCAGTTGTACTTCCTATAGTGAAGTTGTTACCATCGAAGGTGTAGTTTGTTCCTTTCAGCTTACCGTTTATAGAAATACCCCAGCTCTCAGCGTTCTGTTTAACTACTGTTCCTATTCCGTCTTTACTAACCGATGATTTTATTTCATTCACTGACACTTCGATTTGAGCCAACTTCTTATCTGTCTTATCTTCAAATGACACGAACATTCCATCTACAGTAACTCTGAAGTCGGCAAATTTCTGGTCAGTTTCATCTCGTATTTGTAAGAACATTCCATCAACAGTAACTTTAAAGTCTGCGAATTTCTTATCCGTCTCATCTCTTATCTGCAAGAACATTCCTTCTGTATCAACCTTGAATTCCAAGTAATCATTTTTTACAAGCAAGAACTCGGTCTCTACTCTTTCCAGATGTTCATTACTCGCCGAAACATCAGTGACGTTCCCATCTATTATAGCCGTATGATTGTTTATACTAACTGTTACGCGCTCACCATCTTTTATATGCACCGTGCTATCCGCAGGTGTTAATAAGTCCGAACCATCTATTTGTACGTATTGCTTATCGTCATAAATAACCGTTGTCCCGAACAGTTTCGATTGCTGCTGTTGAGTATGTTTCTCTCTATCATTAGTTATTTTGACGAATTGTGAAACCAAATTGTTCGATAGGTCCATTATTTCACCCCATCCCATAAATTGCTAGTGAATACTGCTTTCTCTGTCACCGGACATCCAGGAACACAATCTATTGACTGACTAATAATCTTAGCCTTAACATTTCTGATCCCTGCTGCCTCATAGTTAAGTCTTACACAATCTCCAACCCTAACAGGACAATACCCGTGAGTGTAGTTTATAGTGTATTCTATTGACGACAGAGCCTTTAACATTCTAACCGCATAATCTTTCATCTCCGCTTCCGAAGGTTTTCCGACCACGTCTGGATTACTTATCCTATGTGTTATTCTTCTACCTCTACTCACTGTTGATACTGGACTATCTGGGTCGTCGTTAACCACTTTAATAGACATAGAAGATGTTCCGTTCGAATAAATTACTTCAACTTCGTTTGGTATACCATATAAGTCATGTTGAATATCAAATGAAGGGTATAGAATTGAGCTATTGCCAGTATCAAACGTCCATACTGGTTGCAGACATGAAATATCTTGCTCTGGTGCAAACATAACCCTTCCTAATTCATCTATGTCAACTCTCATATCAGCATTAGCTATCAAGTCTCGAATGAATGTCATCCAAGTATCATCGATATTAGCTACGAAGTCGTGGTGTAATTTAGTATCTTTAGTAGTGCTTACAACCGGCGCTCTCATTTGTTCTCTCATTAATAGGTATGCTCTCTCCATAATATTATCTTCCTTGAGCATAGAATATCCAAGCGGTGGATTCTTCTCTTTAAGTTCTATTAACGGAGTATAAGCATCCATTGTAATATTTTTTACTTTTCCGTTGAAGCTATAAGACGGTGTTTGAACCATATAAGTCCCCAACGGGTGTTTCTCTCTAATTCCATTTTGAATTGTCACGAGGTAGATTCTTATATAGCACTCACCTAATGATTCAGTTATCGATATAGAGGCTGAGCCAAGTGTTTCAGCCTCCAAATCCCTTGAGATTCTACTACTGATAACTGTATCTATCTTCTTCATATCCTTCCAAGTACCAGGGTCCACTATATAGTACTCGAAAGTTTGTTGCATTGTGGATGTCCAATCGGCCATTCTAGATGCCTCCTTCCACTCTTGTTAACGTAAGTGTCACCGGTACTGTCGGTTGGTTGTGAGTTTGTTCGAATGATACTTGAATGTTCGCCCAATAACCACTTCCAGACGGTTCTCTAACATACACATCGCCCATGTATATCGCTAACCTTCTCAATCCGTATAACGTGTTCTTATCTTTCTTATCTATCTCAACATTCCAAGTCGAAGTTATACCAAGTTGTGTTCCGTAATAACTTACTGGATGTGAACGTCCTATATACTCAACCATTTGCACATCTGCAGAGTTGCTATCTGAAATATCAATGTTAAACGGTAACTTAAGCATTGACCCAGACCATGTTGGTTTATCAGGTTGTTCTTCTCCTGTTGATTCAAATGAACTCCACGCTTCGTCCCATTGTATAATTACTGCTTTTTCACCAACAGGGAAACCTGGAATATCAGTAAAGCTTACAGCTCCTGTAGCGTCACTTATAGCCACTATTCTATATCTAGCAAAGTCTAGCGCAGGATGTGGGTCTGTAACGAATGTGTTGTCTGTGTTCTTTAGTCCGCTACCTATCTCAACATATCTTCCGTCATATTCTCTTCTGTAAACAGACAGAGTAACTCCTTCTACTAACGCTGGAATATCCGACTGTACCACACAGAAGAATTCTCTTTTACCAGCTCCTGTTATTCCACTATACACAATATCATCATATGTTTCAGTGTAGCATTCGTTTATAGAAGTACCTGAAATATCTTTTAGGATAGTATTAGTACGGAAGAAACTACCAGTTGACTGATCGTAAGTTACTTTGTAAAATATAAATGGATAAAAATCGCAGTAAGGTCTTATGTGAGTGCATAGAGTTTCTGGGTCATAAGCTATCTCAGCATTGGGAGGAGTTATTACGTCTTCCCATGCGACTTCGAAATCTACAGTATCTTCGGCATTCAGACCAGTATCCATTGTAACCACGCAGTTAACTGTATACTGCACGTTGTTTTCTAAGTCTAGACTCGCAGGAGTCAGTTTAAGAACTAAGTCTTCATTTGTGTCGTAGTACTTAGAATATACTTCGTCACCTTGAGATACTACTTTCATGTTACCGATTTCGTCCCAATATTCATAAGAATCATTAGCAACTATTGAGACATGGTATCCAATTGCTTTTTGCGTATCTGGACCAGCGTCACCCTTAATATAAATTGGGAATGAATTTACGGTATATAAGTTATCGCCGTTAACATCTGTAACATTGACAGAAAGTGTAGGTGGAGCATACACATCGATTGATCGTTCCATAGACCAATCGCCCCATTCTGCTACGACGCCTTTTGTTCGTACTTTCCATTTAACCTCTGTTCCATCTGCAAAAGTCGAAGTTTTAAGAGTATGATAACGGTTTTCATCTGTGTTATTTGCTCCTAATTCAACTACACTAGGTAATCCGTTAACGATTAACATTATCTGTGCACCAGTTTCTTTAGAACCATCTTGAGAATTGTGCACCCAATATAAAGTCACCGTATCATCGACTAGCGCCGTTGATGTTGACGACCAAGTTGTTGGCGCTCCCGGTTTAGTACCTATGACAGTAGATTTGGGAGACGTCCAAGTAGAAGTACCTTGCTCATTTACGGCTCTGACCCTGAAGAAATATGTTTCACCGCTACCTAGACCGGTAACAATATAAGTCGTGCTAGTTACGTTGTTGATTGTTGTGGATGCGTTCGATGCTCCAAGGTACTCTTTCTTAGTTGCATATTCGATATCATAAGTCTTAGCAGACTTAACAGCAGACCATTTAAGTTCTATCGAAGTTTCAGATAGTGCTTTACAACTAGTTATACCAGAAGGAGCAGTAGGTTTTACTTTGGATTCTACGTTAGCAGAATAGTCAGACCATTCAGACCAGCTAGATCCCTTTTTAGCTCTACAACGAACCTTGTATTCTTGGTCCGCGTTTATCGTACAAGAATATGAAGCGGCGTTAGTTATTATCGAAGCGCTACCAGTCTTGTATACCGTAGAGTCATTTTGAACTACTTGGAACTGCATTTCTGTACCGTTGCTATAATTAGCCACTTTAGCAGTTAATTTGTATTCTTCTATGGTTACAGTAGGAGCTCCTGGTTTATCTGGAACTTCAACAAAAGAATATTCTTTGGCAGATGACCAACTAGCAGTCCAGTAACTTACTTGTGTAGTTGTGTCCCCTGATTTTTGTTCGTATGTTGTGGAAATCGGTTTCACTTGGAATTTTACTTTCTTAGCATTTTGTGGTGCTGTATAAAGCGATTGTTTTTCTTTTACTTCTGAGTCACTACCAACAAACCATACACCGTTACCAGTATCATACCACCATTTGGCTTGGTATTTGTCAGTGTTAGACCTAGACCATTCCCAAACAGCAAATATAGTACGGTCGGTATCAGATTGTAATCCGAATTGTGTAATATTGGCTACGCTGGATACGTTATTATTCGAACTTGAAGTGGGAGTGGGAGTGGGAGTGGGTGTAGGTGCTGAACCACCCGATGAGCCACCACTAGAAGTACCAGCCGTACTTGCCGGTGCTCCTGATATAGTAAGTACTTGACCTACATATATAAGGTTGACATTTTTAATATTATTCAGTTTGGCGATAGCATTTACTGTCGTGCCATATTTCTTGGCTAGCGCACTCAACGTATCACCTTTAACGACCTTATGTGTTACTGTC
>JBGVMW010000070.1:0-34594 GCA_045125095.1 Lachnospiraceae bacterium | reverse complement strand
TAGCGGACACTAAGGCTGTAAAATACACAGCCTAAGTGCCGACGTTTTCAGAGGGTCACATATAGACTATGTAGCAAACAGCTATCTGTCACAAACAATTCTGACAATTCACTACCTTGTTGGCGTTTCGCAATTACCTAATGCTATTAATTTAAGAAAAGGAGTTTCATATTATGTATCAATATTTAGAAATTACAGATGTATTTGGCAGGGAAATCTTAGATTCCAGAGGAAATCCTACCGTAGAGGTAGAAGTTACATTGGCGACAGGTCATACCGGACGTGCTTCCGTTCCGTCTGGTGCTTCTACCGGTAAATTTGAAGCCGTAGAATTAAGAGACGGCGACAGACGTTACCGTGGTCTGGGGGTAGAAAAAGCAGTAAAACATGTTAATACTAAAATTGCAAAGGTGTTAATTGGCGAAAATGCACTGGAACAGGCAAGGATCGATACTCTCTTAATCGAGGCAGATGGAACGGACAATAAAAGCAATTTTGGTGCCAACGCTATGTTAGGTGCTTCGATGGCAGTTGCAAGAGCTGCTGCCAACGCATTAGAAATTCCATTATATCAATATCTTGGTGGAACACTGACAAAACTTATGCCTTGCCCTATGATGAACATTTTAAATGGTGGTGTCCACGCAGATAACACCGTAGATTTTCAGGAATTTATGATTATGCCGGTTGGTGCCTGCTGTTTTCGTGAAGCACTGCGAATCTGTGCAGAAATATACCATCATTTGAAACGATTGCTTATCAGCAAAGGATATACAACAGGCGTAGGTGATGAAGGTGGGTTTGCGCCTGATGTGGAAAATGCAAAAGAGGTATTAAGCTTAATTGTAGAAGCTATCCGCCTTGCCGGTTACAAGCCGGGAGAAGAGGTATCAATTGCAATGGATGCCGCAGCAAGTGAGCTGTATGATGAAAAATCAGGTAGCTATGTATTTCCTGGAGAAAGTAAAATGAGTGGGGAAAAGGTGACAAGAACCTCTGAAGAAATGGTTGCGTATTATCGTGAACTGGTTCAGGAATTCCCGATTGTCTCTATCGAAGATGGACTTCATGAGGAGGACTGGGATGGCTGGGTTCATATGACAGAGGAAATAGGAGGCAAAGTACAGCTTGTGGGCGATGATTTATTTGTTACGAATACCAAGCGTCTCGCCTGTGGTATTCAGAAGCATGCAGGTAATGCCATTCTTGTAAAAGTAAACCAGATTGGTACACTTACAGAAGCCTTTGAAGCGGTAGAGCTTGCCCATAAGAATGGTTACCATGCAGTAATCTCTCACCGTTCCGGCGAAACGGAGGATGCTATCATTGCGGATATTGCAGTTGCTTTGAATGCCGGACAGATAAAGACAGGTGCACCATGTCGATCCGACCGTGTAGCAAAATATAACCAGCTTCTGCGTATAGAGGAAAAATTAAACGGCGTAGCACAGTACCACAATCCATTCAAATTCAAGATATATTAATAAAATTGAGAAAAGCTGAGGCGTGTTTCCATGCCTCAGCTTTTTAATATACTAGTATAAATTACTTTGCAGAATTTACCAATGCATTTACCAGTTTTTGATTCCGCCATTTGTACGTTTTGCGATCCAGAATACTGTAGTCACCGCCATTATCCCACCAGAAACATGCAATGCCAGCTTTTTTTGCTGTTTTTACATAATATTTTGCTGATTGAATGCGGGCATTCATGGAAACGCCTGCTGTTGTTCCAAATTCATCAATAATGATTGGAATATCATATTTTTTTGAGTAGGATTTTAAGGAAGCAATTACCTTTTTGATAGATGATTCGCTACTCATATAATTATGCACGCTTAAAATAAGATGGTCATCCACCGTGTCGGTGAACTTCTTATAAAACATCTGCTCAATCTGACAACTGTCAGAAGACGCTCCCCAGGTGCTTAATACCAGAAAACGGTTTTTATTTTTACCACCCGTCTTTCGCACGGTATTAATAAATTGCTGGTTCATGTCATGTACGACACGAAAATCATCCCATGATTTACCCCAATCCCAATTTTTATCGGTGTTTAAGATTTCATTTGTAGCTTCAAATAACAGCTTTTCGTCATAATTTTTAAAATAAGCGGCAACCTGTTTCCAGATATTCAAGAAGTTCTTTAAATCTGTTTTGTAGGTGGTTTTGTCCGCATAAATCCAGCCTTGATTACCAGTGTCATGATGCACATTGATGATTACATACAAGTCATTATCAAATGCATACTTCACAACCTGACCAATTCTTTTTAACCATGCTTTATCAATCTTACCGTTACTGTCAATGTGATTTACATAGGTAACGGGAATACGAATAGAGCGAAAACCTGCATCTGCCACAGTATCAATTAGTTTCTTAGTGATTACCGGATTCCCCCACAGCTTCTCTGTTTTTTCAGGTGTTACATATCCTAAACTGTAGGAGTATGCATCCAGTGAGTTGCCTAGATTCCAACCCGCTCCCATCTCGTTCACAACATCCTGTGCTGATTTTTTCTTTCCTGCGGCATCTGTTTCATCAATCCATCCCCATAAAGAGAAAAATAAAGCCATTACCAAAGCAACTTGCAGTATCGTTCTCCACTTTCGCTTCATAAGCATCCCCCCTACTATTGTGTCAGATTTTGATAATAAGTTATATTATACTGCTTTTATCACAAAATTTCCAGTATATATCTGATCATATTTCCTTTTTTCTTAATTAATTCATCATGGGTGCCTCGCTCATAGATGCTGCCCTGCTGAACCAATTTTGCTTTAGGATGAATATCATTTATTATGCGGTTTCATCAAACTGTGAGTTGTATAGTTCTGCATAGAAGCCCTGCTTTGCTAATAACTCATCATGATTTCCCTGTTCAATAATGTCGCCATCTTTCATAACAAGGATGATGTCCGCATCGCGAATAGTGGATAAACGATGGGCTATAATAAAGCTGGTTCTTCCCTGCATCAGGTTATCCATTGCCTTCTGAATGCGGATTTCTGTACGTGTATCTACGGAGGAGGTTGCTTCATCTAAGATAAGCACCGGATTATCGGCTAAGATAGCACGGGCAATGGTAAGGAGCTGCTTCTGTCCCTGTGACACATTACTGGCTTCCTCATTCAGTTCCATCTGGTATCCTCCCGGTAGTGTTTCAATAAAGTGGTGGGCATGTGCTGCCTTTGCTGCTGCGATTACTTCTTCGTCGGTAGCATCTAATTTTCCATAACGGATATTTTCCATAATGGTTCCTTTAAACAACCAGGTATCCTGCAATACCATACCAAAGGCATCTCTTAACTCTCGTCTGTTGAAGTCCTTGATATTATGTCCATCTAAGAGAATAGAGCCCTTGTTTACATCATAGAAACGCATTAGCAGTTTTACCATAGTTGTCTTTCCGGCACCTGTTGGACCTACAATTGCTATCTTTTGTCCCGGTTTTACATCTATGCTGAAGTCTTTTACAATAATCTGGTCTTCTTTGTAACCAAAGCTGACATGATCGAACGTTACACTGCCTTCAATATGCGCAACATTAACCGGATGTTCTGCAATCTGGTCTTCTTCCTCTTCTTCTAAGAATTCAAATACACGTTCAGCGGCAGCGGTCATAGACTGCACCTGTGTCATAACCTGTGCAATCTGCTGAATTGGCTGGGTAAAATTTTTCACGTACTGGATAAATGCCTGGATATCACCAATTGTTATTACATTTCGGATAGCTAATAATCCACCAGTAAGCGCAACAGCAGCATATCCTAAGTTGCCGACAAACATCATAATAGGATGCATCATACCTGATAAAAACTGAGACTTCCATGCAGACTGGTAAAGAATCTTGTTTGTTTCATCAAATTCTTTTAAGACATCTTCTTCTTTGTTATAAGCCTTAATAACTAAATGTCCACCGTAGGTTTCTTCTACCTGTCCATTGATTTTTCCTAAATATTCCTGCTGTGTTTTGAAAAATCGTTGAGATTTCTTAACAACAAAAGATACTAATCCTGCGGAAATTGGCAAAATAATAAGGGCGATCAATGTCATTAATGGAGAGATACTAAGCATCATTACCAATGTACCAATCAAGGTAGCTGTTGATGTAATGATGGTGGTTACACTCTGGTTTAATCCCTGCCCTAAGGTATCTACATCATTGGTGATTCTCGACAAGACTTCACCATGTGTACGGCTTTCAAAGTATTTCATTGGCATACGGTTAATCTTTTCGGTGATTTCCTTTCGTATGCGGTAACATAGGCGTTGGGTAATTCCTGTCATGATCCAGCCCTGTATAAAGTTGAATACAGAACTAAAGCCATATAAACATAATGTGAACAGCAATATTTTACCAATGTAGTTAAAATCAATACCGCCAGTACCTGTAATCTGGTTCATCAGACCATCTGCCAGTGCGGTGGTAGCTTTACCCATGACTTTTGGTCCTATGACACTGAATATAGTAGAAATTGCTGCCACGACCATTACAATAAGAATAGCTATTTTACTGTTTCCGATATAACGCAATAGTTTGGAAAAGGAACCTTTAAAATCTTTTGCTTTTTCTCCTGGAGCCATTCCCTTGCCCATTGGTCCTCGTGGTGGTTTAGGTGCAGTTGTTTTTCTTTCTTCACTCATATTTACGCCTCCTTCCCCTCTATGCCTAATTCCTTCGCAGACAACTGGGAACGTGCAATCTGCTGATATACATCACAATTTTTAAGTAACTCTTCATGCTTCCCTTTGCCAACGATTTTGCCATCATCTAATACAAGAATCTGGTCAGCATGTATAATGGTACTAATTCGTTGTGCCACAATAATGACCGTACTATCACTTACCTTGCAATCTAGTTCTTTTCTTAGCTTTGCATCTGTCTTAAGATCAAGGGCTGAAAAACTATCATCAAAAATAAAGATTTTTGGATTTTTAGCAATGGCTCTTGCAATGGCAAGACGCTGCTTCTGTCCACCGGATACGTTGCTACCGCCCTGTGCAATACGACTGTCAAATGTATTTGGCTTTTCTTCAATGAATTCGAGTGCCTGAGCAATTTCTGCTGCTTCTTTTATATCTGCATCACTGGCATCCCGCTTGCCAAATCGCAAGTTAGAGGCAATGGTTCCTGAAAATAATACGCCCTTTTGTGGAACGAAACCGATATGTGTTCTAAGGTCGGACATCTTTATGTTGCGGATATCCTGACCGTCTAATGTAACAGAACCAGAGGTTACATCATACAATCTTGGAATCAGATTTACCAGGGTAGATTTACCGCAACCGGTAGAGCCAATGATGGCTGTTGTTTTCCCCGGTTCTGCAACAAAGTCAATATCACTAAGTACATCTTCATTTGCACCAGGATATCGGAAGGAAACATGGTTAAATGCGATTACGCCAGTGCTCTCTTCCACTTTTTCAGGATGTAGCGGATCTTCTACGGAAGAATGTGTGCGGAGTACTTCATCAATACGTTCTGCTGCTACACCTGCACGTGGTAATATAATAGACATTACTGTCAGCATTAAGAAGGACATAACAATCTGCATTGCATAGGTGATAAATGCGGTCATTGCACCAACCTGCATGACACCATCATTGATTTTATGAGAAGCTACCCATACAATTAACAGGGTAAGTCCGTACATAACCATCATCATACATGGCATCATAAAATTCATGGTGCGGTTTGTAAATAACATAGTTTCTGTCAGTTTTCTGTTTGCTTTATCGAAACGTTTTTCCTCTTCACGTTCACGTCCGAATGCACGGATAACAGACAAACCGGTTAATATTTCCCGGGATACCAGATTCACATGATCGACTAATGTCTGCATTAATTTAAACTTTGGCATAGCAATTGTCATAAGCAGACCGACTAATGCTAAAATGAAAAGTACAGCAAGAATAATAACCCAGCCCATACCGGCACCGGTTTCGATTACTTTGATAATACCACCGATGCCAAGGATTGGTGCATAGAGAACCATACGAAGCATCATGGTTATCACCATCTGTATCTGTTGAATATCATTGGTACTTCTTGTGATTAGTGAAGCTGTGGAGAATTTATCCATCTCTGCATTGGAGAAGCCGACTACATTTTTAAATATATTGCTTCTAAGACGCATACCGATACCGGCACCGACTTTGGAGGCAAAAAAACCCACCAATACAGAGATTATCCCCATCAGCAGGGCAACTGCCAACATCTTAAGTCCGGACAACCAGAGATAATCTGTCTGTATGGTTTCCATATTTAAACCGGCATCTTTGTTGCACTGAATGGCATGTGCAACACCTGTAGACTGTACCAGTTGGCTTCCCATGGTGTCTATCATCTCTTCTACCTGGCTACGCATGGAAAGGATCATTTCCTGTGACATTTGCCCTGTTTCTAACATAACTTTGAACATAGGACGTATATCGACATAGGCAACTTCCACCAGATTACCATCTTCATCTTCAGATTCCCTGGTAAACACTTCCAATGGAATTCCCATGGATTCACCTATCTGGAGGATGCTCATATTATCAAATGCACTGGCATCCATGCCGCTTTGTGCAGCAAGCTGTTGTTTACATGCGTCTTCCTGCATGGCGGATAACTGATAATTCAGAATCAGCGGGATGGAAAAACGTTCATCCAGCTCTTCTAAATCCTTCTCGTTATCTACAACAAGAGAGTAAATATCATCATTCTGTTCATAACAGGCCTGCCACTCTGTCGTCTCGTCTGTTGTCATAAATAACTGAGCAGTGTTAAATTCTTCTGCTGTTATCTTTTCAGGCAGCACATGCTCTACACCACTGTTCTGAATACCTATATCAATGATATTAGAGGTATACTGTGGCAATGATAAATCACACCATGCCTGCACAATCAGCAGCAGAAAAATGATAATGACTGATTTCCAGTATGGTTTCATATGTTTTATTATTTTTCCCATTTCACCATTTCCTTTCTATGTTACTATTGTTTTCCATGATAATTATATTGCATAATTTGTTATCATATCATGACTCATTCTCATGGTCAATAGATTTTAGAAATAGTTCATTCTTTTTATTTTTTCATAGTTTTCTTGAAAGTGCGCATATTTTACTATATAATCATTCATTGTATAAAGGTTACTCTTCCGCTATACAGCGAAAAATGTTAGTAGATTATATGTCGTAAAAGCGGCAGAACGGAGATTGATATGACGCTAGAAGAAATTTTAAATACTTCTGTTACCGTTGGATATCGTTTGCTTACCAGTGGTGCTGAAATATCCCGTGTGGAACAGAGTATTCAATATATATGCAGTGCATATGGCATTACAGATATGCACATATTTGCGATTCCCTCCAGTATTGTGGTAACAATATCCGATGGCACCAGTGCATTGACTACCAGCAGGCGTGTGCGCAGAATACAGACGAATTTGGATCATATGGAGCAATATAATGAGCTGTCACGCTATATATGCAATTTAAAACCAGAATATGAGGAAATTCAGGAAAAAATGTATGATATTGAAAGGCGTGCACCATGGGGATTTTTTTTACAGCTTCTTTCCCATATGGGTGTTGCAATGTCATTCTGCATTTTCTTTGGCGGAACTCCTGCAGATGGAATGGTGGCAGCACTTGTGGGAGCAATTATTATGCTCTGCTCCCGTTTTTTGAATCATGTGGAAGCTAACAGCTTTTTCCAAAACATTGTTTGTAGTTTTTTGTCAGCGTTCGTAAGTCGGCTGATCTCTTCCATTCCCGGTTTGCATCTCCATTCTGACAAAATTATTATTGGAAGTATTATGTTGCTGGTGCCAGGATTAGCACTTGCCAATGCTATGCGGGACTTTATTTCAAGTGATACTATGACCGGTATTTCCCGTGTTACAGAAGCAATCTTAGTTGCGGCTGGTCTGGCAATTGGCGTTGCAATTGCAATGATGATATATTAGACTGCAATATCAGCAGAAGAAAAGAGGATTATTTTGACGGAAAGTATGCAATGTATCTGCGCTTTTTGTGGCGTGTTAGGGTTTGGTGTTATTTTTAATGTTCATGGGAAAAATCTGGTTATTGGTGCCCTTGGAGGTATGATGAGCTGGATTATTTATCTGGTTGCCGGTATATTTTGTACAAATGAGATTGGACAATATTTTGTGGCAGCAATGGTGGGTGCGTTTTTTTCTGAATTGCTTGCTGTTATACGAAGGTGTCCGGCAACGATTTTTCTGGTCTCCTGTTTAATTCCTCTTGTTCCGGGAGGGACCATTTTTTATACGATGCAGGAATTGATACTGGGTAATACAGAAAAAGCATTACATCTATTGATTTACACATTTGAGATATCTGCTTCTATTGCCATGGGGATTTTCCTTGCCTCATTCCTGGTTCGGACGACAAGGAAGCTGATGCATAGAAAACGGAACAGCCGTTGTTAAATTGGCTGTTCCGTTTTTAAATATGCTATATATACCAGAAAAAAATACAACAGTATGTTGCGAAATGTAATATGTCGCAAGCGACCGCGCTTGCACGCTTTGTTATTTGCGAACAATATATTTTTTGTAAAAATGTTCCACATCTAATGGTCTGTCATACAAATACCCTTGCACTTGTTTACAACCACAGTCGTACAAGAGATGTTCTTCTGCTTCTGTTTCAACACCTTCACAGATGACATCATGCTTAATCTTATCAAGGATGTCAATTAATCCGGATATGATATTGAGACCCTGTTCATTTTTTAGACAATCTAATACAAATCCACGATCAAACTTAATGACATCCACGGGGATTAATCCTAATGTATGCAGGGAATTGTATCCTGTACCAAAGTCATCCATGCTGATTCGGAAGCCTAATTCCCGTAATTTCAGAATGCTTTCTACAACCTCATCCACTTTCTCGCAGAATAAAGTTTCCGTAATTTCAAACTCAAAATACTTATGTTCTACATGATAACGCTCTACAATGTCTATAATATGCTTCACAATGTCATCAATCTGAAAATCTACCTGAGACAGATTCACAGAAATTGGAACGACCTCATACCCCTCCTGCTTCCATGTGCTGATAAGCTTGGCAACTTCCTCTAGTACCAAAAAGTCAAGCTTATAGATTAAGCCGGCTTTTTCGACCATAGGTATAAACTGGTAAGGCAAAATAATTTCACCATTTTCGTCATAGATTCTTGCTAATGCTTCTGCGCCAATTATTTTATGGCTGGTAATATTCACCTTAGGCTGAAGGAAAATTTTTACGCGTTTTTCTGTCAATGCACGTTCAAACAATGGCACTGCAATGGAGTCGCGCGTAATGTTATCCTGCATTTCCTGTGAAAACAATGCCATACTAACATTATAATTTCCTTTGATACTTCTTTGTGCATATTGAGCTCTGTCAATCGCTTTTCCAATGTCGATATCACAATTCTCTGCAAAATACACACCAACACTAAGGTGCAGATTGGTTCCCGGATACATTTTTTCAATATAACGCGGGAAATCATCGATTTTTTTACTTAACTCTTTGCAGATAGAATCTTGTGAGGATTCACCTGCATCAATACACATGATAAAATGGTCAACGTAAATCCTTGTAGCGCTGACACAGTTTTGACTTTTGCAAAAAAAGTCTGCAAAAACACGTATTAATTTATCACCTTCACTGTATCCAAATATTTGATTAAAGTATTTAAAATTATTGATGTTTAACGATATAAAAACCGGTTTTTGAATAATTCCTTTCAGAAGAGCATCTCTTATTAATACTTTAAAATCCTCAGAAAATGGCAAATTCGTAAAAGGATCAATTACGTCAGACAGTAGCATAAAAATCCCCCATTTCTAGTTATTTTTAATCCCCGGTAATGAAAAAAGACTGCCAGGCAGTCTTTTAATTAGTGTCTCGGTTTCTCTTTAATCACTTCAGATGCACTTACGATTTTCATTAAAATATCAGTATTACTGTTTAAATTTAATTCAGCAATTTTTGAATATAATTCGCCTTTTTCGGATGCCACGTATTTTGGTTGGACATTGTTTAAAACATATGCTGCAATATCTGACTTGCATTTATTACAGGTACAGCAGCCTAACGAATCAACAATTTTATCAATTTTATCAAATACGAAATCCTCCATGATATTTTTAACTTTAACATCGTCGTCATAACTAATCATCTGTTTATCCTCCCCAACTTATCCGTTATGTCTGAATAAAAACTAATTTACTGTATTTTACCACAAAAAAATGCTTTCGTAAACTGTTTTTTCGTTTTTTTGCACAAAACAAAACGAAGCATTTTAAGAAATCCATTGCATAACATCTTCGATTTCAGAGATATCTTTCTGTAACCGTTCTGCGATATCTTCCATTAAAGGTTTTCTGCCATATTCTTCTTCTATCTCTTTTATTGCCCTGCTCACTTCAGCGGCATCACGAAGCATCTGCTCCTCTGTTTTTAATGCTTCATCCTGTTCATACAAAGCAGCTTCCATTGCATTGCAGATGCTTTTTGCTAAAAATTCCTTTGCCTGTTCTACGGTGAATTCCGGTTTTAATTCTCCTACGCCTGTGAGCAAGCCAATATTGCCTTCCTGAATGATATCAGCCAATAATAGACCCTGATTTTTGTACATTTTAGCGAAGTCTGCCACCTTCGGCAACATGGCAGTTACGATGGCGTCCATACGAGAAGTATCTCCGTCTAAGTATGCATTCAGCCATTGGTCTAATTCCTGTTCAGATACAGGCTCCTGCTCCTGCAATTCTTCTAAATACATAGATAGAAAACGATCGTCGTCTTCTTTTGTATCTTCTGTCTGCTCTTTTACCGGTTCATAATTGACAACCGTAATCTTATTTTCAGTTAAATACTGATATATAAGCTCCATCTGGCTGTCATCTAACTTCATGTCAGAAAGTTCTTCTTTTATATCTTCTTTTGAAAGTACATTCTCATACTCGCTGGCAAGACTTTTTAATCTCGCCATTGCTGCAACAAATTTTTCCTGTTCTGTCATATTACATCCTCGCATGATTTTTATTTTCTGTGTTCATGGGTAAACAAATGATTCTGGCAGTACTCATAATTGCCATTACATTTTGAACAAAAACGGAATTCTAATTCCGGACTATCCTCATCTGTTCTTCCGCAAATTGCACATTTATGCTTTGTTATGGTCGGTGCTTTGTGTACCTGGCGTTTAAACTCCTGCTTCCGATGTATCTCCCTTGGGCTGACACGTTTATAGTTGCGTGTAGACAAGAAGAAAATCAGGAAATTCGCAAGGGATGCCACGATTACAACAATTAATTCCCACTGGAAACCGGAACGGACAATATCAAATGCCAGAATCGCAATATCTAACAATGCCATCCATTTTATCTTCACCGGAATAACAAAATACAACATCACCTGCATATCAGGATAGTTTGCCGCAAATGCAAGAAAAATAGATAAATTAACATAGTAGGTACTAAACACATATCCGATACCGGTTACAGAGCTATAACCCTGTAAAATATAGATAAAATATACGATAAATGCACCTACAATCGTTAGTAAAAATCCACTTAAAATATAAGCATTATAGCGGAATTTTCCCCATGTAGTTTCTAACGTTGTTCCTAATGAATAGTAGAAAAACAGCATGACAAATGTAAAAATTCCAAAACTAGAAGGTGGTATCAATATCCACGTAAATAATCGCCATATTTGTCCCTGCAGAATCATCTGTGGTTCTAATCGAAGATAATTTAGCAGTTGTGGGCTCAAAAAAGTAATAAGATATCCTATCACATAGCATACAATAATCCAAAGTGATAAATTGCGTATAGAAAATTTTCCAAACTTTCTTTCTAATTTATTTAACCAATTCATGTTTTTTACCCGTATACAGGTGCCCTTTCCTATATTTCCTCATCTAATTGACTTTTTGCATTTGTATTTAAAATAAATTTTTTTTAGAGAGAATGAGTGCAATTAGCAACGTAATTGCTAATGTTACACCGATTACTAAAGCAAAACCCCAGATGGAACCTGCCATAGGCATGCCGGCTACATTGACATTCATTCCATATGCACTAAAAATCATGGTTGGAATTGATAACACAATGGTTACAGTTGCTAACACTTTCATAACAGCGTTTACGTTATTCGAAATTACGGAAGCAAACGTTCCCATCGTACTGCTTAAAATATTCGTATAAATATTAGCCATCTCAATCGCCTGCTTATTTTCAATAATAACATCTTCCAGCAAATCCGTATCTTCCGGATATTTTTTGATGCTCTCATTGCGTAGCAGCTTTTCTAACACGACTTCATTGGAACGTAAAGAGGTCGTAAAATACACAAGACTCTTTTCTAATTCCAATAATTCCAGCAATTCTGCATTCTTTTGAGAGGCATGCAGTTTCTGTTCGACTCCTTCGCTCTTTTTGTCGATAATTCGAAGATAATGCAGAAACATAGTTGCATTCCGGTACAGAATCTGCAGGATAAATCTAGTTTTCTTAAAGGTAAAAAAATTACGGACTCTGCCATCCATAAAGGCAGTCAGTACCGGTGTTTCAATCAGGCATACAGTAAAAATCACCTTTTCTGTTAAAATTATAGCCAATGGGATGGTGGCATATGTGTCCTTTTCATTGGCTTCCTCAACGATTGGAATGTCAACCAATATTAAAGTATAATTGTCTTCTACTTCAATACGTGAGCGTTCTTCTTCATCCAAAGGAGAACGTAAATCATCCACATCAATGCCATAGTTTTTTGAAATTTCAATTACCTCGCTGGCAGTGGGATCTGTCATTGCTACCCAGCAGCCATCTTCAATTTCATCTACCTGTGAAAAGCTGTCTTCTGTGGTTTTAAAAATTTTAATCATAGCCATATGCTCCTTTCACTATCTGCGCACAGATAGCGAAAATCCCCATTCTGTTACGCAGTTCCATATTCTTTTGTCTGATATTCATATGTGTTTTCTACATAACTGGGTCCAGCTTCCATAGCTACACTTCCTCTCCTTATAAACTCCATAAATTACATCTTAGCACGTCCCACAATTCTTGTAAAGAAGTTTAAAAATTATTTACATTATTTCCGTATTGTATTTTTGTATTTCTTGTCGTATAATATTAATGTTTTGCTGTAACGCACTGCATTATTAATATGAGGAGAAACGTTTATGAATTACTATACAATTGGAATTGATATCGGTTCCACAACCGTTAAAGTTGCGCTTTTAGACAGCGACCATAACATACTATTTTCTGATTATCAGCGACATTTCGCCAATATTCAGGAGACGTTACATGAGTTATTACATAAAACGTATGATAAAATGGGTGATGTCATGGTGTCACCGGTGATTACCGGTTCCGGTGGTTTATCATTGTCTACACATTTGAATGTACCATTTTTGCAAGAGGTAATTGCGGTATCCACAGCGTTGGAGGTCTATGCACCAAAGACGGATGTTGCCATTGAATTAGGCGGTGAGGATGCGAAGATTATCTATTTTGAAGGCGGTAATGTAGAACAACGTATGAATGGTATCTGTGCAGGAGGAACCGGTTCATTTATTGACCAGATGGCGTCCCTGCTTCAGACAGATGCTTCCGGATTAAATGTTTATGCTAAGGATTACAAGGCAATCTACCCGATTGCGGCCAGATGTGGTGTTTTTGCGAAGACAGACATTCAGCCATTAATTAATGAAGGTGCTACGAAAGAAGATCTTTCGGCATCTATTTTCCAGGCAGTGGTGAATCAGACCATTAGTGGACTTGCATGTGGTAAACCAATCCGTGGTCATGTAGCATTTCTTGGCGGACCGCTCCATTTCTTAACAGAGTTAAGAGAGGCATTTATCCGTACATTAAAATTAGATGAAGAACATACAATTATACCAGACAATTCACATTTGTTTGCGGCGGCAGGTTCTGCATTAAAGGCAGAGAAGGAACATGCATTATCCTTAAAGGAATTCTGTGATAAATTGGCAACACCAATTCAGATGGCATTCGAAGTGGAACGTCTGGATCCTCTCTTTGCTTCTGAGGCAGAATATGATGCATTTACAACTCGTCACAACAGCCATTCCGTTGCCTGTGCACCACTAGAGGAGTATGAAGGTAACTGTTTCTTAGGTATTGATGCCGGTTCTACTACTACAAAAGCGGCATTGGTTGGTGAAGATGGAACACTTTTGTATTCTTTCTACAGTAACAACAATGGTAGCCCATTAGCAACAACAATTGGTGCAATTAAAGATATTTACAGTAAGCTGCCGTCGTCCGCTTCTATTGTACACTCCTGCTCTACCGGTTATGGTGAGGCGTTAATCAAAAATGCGCTTATGCTGGATGAGGGCGAGGTAGAAACCGTAGCCCATTATTATGCTGCTGCTTTCTTTGACCCTGAAGTAGACTGCATCTTAGATATTGGCGGTCAGGATATGAAATGTATTAAGATTAAGAATCAGACCGTTGACAGTGTACAGTTAAATGAAGCATGTTCTTCCGGATGTGGTTCCTTCATTGAGACCTTTGCTAAGTCTCTTAATTATGAAGTAAAGGATTTCGCTAAGGCAGCGTTATTTGCCAAGAATCCAATTGATTTAGGAACACGTTGTACTGTATTTATGAATTCGAAGGTTAAGCAGGCACAGAAGGAAGGTGCTGAGGTATCGGATATTTCAGCGGGTCTTGCGTACTCTGTTATCAAGAATGCTTTATATAAGGTAATAAAGGTGTCGGATGCTTCAGAACTTGGTACTCATATTGTTGTACAGGGTGGTACATTCTACAATGATGCGGTATTGAGAAGTTTTGAAAAAATAGCAGGATGTGAAGCAGTCCGTCCCGATATTGCCGGTATTATGGGTGCCTTTGGTGCGGCGTTGATTGCCAGAGAGCGATACCAGAATCAGGGAACTACCATGTTGTCTATTGACAAAATTAACACATTGGAATTCAGCACCAGCATGTCAAGATGTAAAGGATGTACCAATAACTGTCTCTTGACGATTAACCGCTTCTCCGGTGGACGTCAGTTTATTACCGGTAACCGCTGTGAACGTGGTATTGGCAAACAGAAAAATAGTGATAATGTGCCAAACTTGTTTGATTATAAGATGAAGCGCTTGTTCTCATATGAGCCATTACCGGAATCACAAGCAGTCAGAGGTACCGTAGGTATTCCACGTGTATTGAATATGTACGAAAATTATCCGTTCTGGTTTACTTTCTTCAACGAGTTAAAGTACCGGGTGGTGCTTTCACCGGAATCCAGTCGAAAGATATACGAGTTAGGAATTGAATCCATTCCAAGTGAGTCAGAATGTTACCCTGCAAAGTTAGCACATGGTCATGTGACCTGGTTGATTAAGCAAGGCATTTCGTTCATTTTCTACCCTTGTATACCTTACGAGCGTAACGAGTTTTCAGATGCCGGCAACCATTACAACTGCCCTATTGTTACTTCTTATGCGGAAAATATCAAAAATAATATTGATGAGTTAAAGGATCCATCTATTCGCTTTATGAATCCATTCTTATCATTCCGTGATGAAGAAACAGCAACCTACCGCTTAGTTGAGGAGTTCCAGGATACTTTTGGTATATCCAAAGCAGAGATTGAAGCAGCTGCCCACAAGGCATGGATGGAAATGCAGGCTGTCCGTGAGGATATGTACCGTAAGGGCGAAGAGACTATGAAATATCTCGAGGAAACCGGTCGTCACGGAATTGTACTTGCCGGTCGTCCATACCACATTGATGGAGAAATTAACCATGGTATTCCTGAGTTAATCACTTCCTATGGTGTGGCTGTATTGACAGAGGATGCTATTTCTCACTTGAACCCACCGGAAAGACCTTTAATTGTTATGGATCAGTGGATGTACCATTCCCGTCTTTATGCCGCAGCCAATTATGTAAAGACAAAGGATAATCTTGATTTAATCCAGTTGAATTCCTTTGGATGCGGTCTGGATGCCGTTACTACTGACCAGGTAAATGACATACTTTCTGGTTCAGGTAAGATTTATACCTGTCTGAAAATTGACGAGGTAAATAATTTAGGTGCTGCGCGTATTCGTGTTCGTTCCCTGTTGTCCGCTATCCGCGTTCGCAAGGAAAAGCATATGAGTCGTACCGTAGAATCTTCTGCATATGAGCGTGTGATTTTTACTGAGGAAATGAAGAAAAATTACACCATACTCTGTCCACAGATGTCACCGGTGCATTTCACGATGCTAGAGCCGGTATTCCGCGATAGTGGTTATAATCTGGTTCTATTGGATAACGATGGGAAACGTGCGGTAGATGTCGGTCTGAAATATGTCAATAATGATGCCTGCTATCCATCTCTTATGGTAGTTGGACAGATTATGGAGGCGATTCTTTCCGGTAAATATGATTTGAGTAAGACAGCTGTTGTTATGACTCAGACAGGTGGTGGTTGTCGTGCTACCAACTATGTGTCATTTATCAGACGTGCTCTTAGAAAAGCCGGTCATCCGGAGGTTCCGGTTATCTCCATTAACTTAGGAGGTATTGAGTCTAACCCTGGATTTAAAATTGATGCTTCTATGGGCATTAAGACGATTTATGGTTTGATATTTGGCGATATCTTTTTACGCTGTTTATATGCAACCAGACCATATGAAGCTGTGGAAGGTTCGACCAATGAGTTATTAATCAAATGGACGGAAACGTGTATTGCCTTTTTAACAGCGAAAAAATATCCTTCTTTTGGCAAATATAAGAAGATGTGTCGTGAAATTATCCATGACTTTGATACGCTTCCAAGAAAGGATATCAAAAAACCACGTGTTGGTATTGTCGGCGAAATCCTTGTTAAATTCATGCCGGCTGCCAATAACCACTTAGCAGACTTGCTGGAGGCGGAAGGCGCAGAACCGGTTGTACCGGATTTGGCAGATTTCCTGCTCTACTGCTTCTACAACGCGAATTTCAAGCACGAAAAGCTTGGTATGAAGAAATCCACTGCATTTTATTGCAATATGGGTATTAAGGCGATTGAGTGGTTCAGAAGCGCCGCCAGAGATGCTTTTGAAAAGAGTGAACATTTTGGACCTCAGGCTCGTATTGAACATCTTGCCAAAAAAGCAGACCCAATCGTATCCTGCGGTAACCAGACAGGTGAAGGCTGGTTCCTAACCGGTGAAATGATTGAGCTGATTGAATCAGGCGCACCAAATATCGTGTGTACACAGCCATTTGCATGTCTGCCGAACCACATTGTTGGTAAAGGTGTTATTAAGGAGTTGCGCCGACAATATCCGCACTCCAATATTGTAGCAATTGATTACGATCCAGGTGCCAGTGAAGTAAACCAGTTGAACCGTATAAAGTTAATGCTGTCCACTGCTTTCAAGAATCTGGAACAATAAAAAGTTTTAAAAAGCAATATGTTTTGTTTTAGCACAATACGTTGTTTTTTTGTCATACTATAGATATGGTATCTAAGGGATACAATTTTATCACAAAGGAGAGAAACACATGTACGAACGTATTAGAAATCTTAGAGAAGACAATGATTTACGCCAGAAAGATTTAGCAGCATACTTAAACTGCTCACAGGTAGCTTATTCTTATTATGAATTAGGAAAACGTGATATTCCTACTGCTACTCTTATCAAACTTGCAGCATATTACAATACTAGCACAGATTACTTATTAGGACTTACAACAGAAAGAAATCCTTACAAGAAATAATTAGAATTGTAGCAAGCCTTATATGAAGAATGGATGTACCATCAAGTTCGTTGTGTCTGCAACGCTCCGTTATCTTGGTGGTACATCCTCGTATAAAAAAAACATGCCAGCGATTGTGCTGACATGTTTTTTTATACGAATTTATTTTGTCTTACTGCTTACCAGCTTAAGTGGCAATGCAAATAAGAATGCGCCACCAACAATATTACCGAGCGTGACAAATACAAAGCTCTTAACAAGCGCCATAGCGTCTAAGCCGCCTAATAAGAAGCCTGCTATTGTAAATGTACCCATGTTGGCAATGCTATGCTCAAATCCCGCAATAACGAAAGCTGCAATGACACAGAACATAATAATCAACTTAGCCGTCTCTGTCTGTAAACGCTTTCCTACAAATACAGCCATACATACGAGATAATTACAAAGCACACCTCTGATAAACAACTGTAATGGGGCTAAATCTAATTTACCCGGAATAATTGCTTCGTAATATGTAGTTAATATACCTTTTGCAGAACCACTTAAGACTACCAATCCACCTAAGAAAAATGCACCAATGAAATTACCAATGTAGCTGTAAACCCATACCATCAGGGATTGTCCCCAGGTACATTTTTTATTGTATACACCCATAGCCATTGTCATATTATTACCGGTGAATAATTCGCCACCTACAAATACAATCAATATAATCGCCAGGGAAAATAATACAGCTCCTAAAAATTTGGCAAGTGATGGATTTGACTCATAAAACACTGCCGCCGTTACATTGGATAAAATAGTTGCTACCACAATGTAAAAGCCTGCCAGAATTGCTGACAGGAAAAACTTTGCCGGTGTATTTTTGGCAAGATTGTATTTTCCAACAGCAGCCTCTGAAAAGGCTTCCAGTTCCTTATCATACATACTCTTACTACTCCTTATCTTTTTTAATTGTTTGAATCATTCCTATTTTATCGTAAATTCCGACAATTGTAAACCGAATCTATGTACAAAAACAGATACAGTACTATGTATTATCCGGAATTTTACTTCCATCTGCAAAACTCGTCTGAGGTGATGGATTCTTCATGCAACAAGTAAAAACCCTGACGGACAAAATGTCCCAGGGTTCTTACCGATTGTCATGCTATTATTTTTTTGTAATATATCCCTGCGCTTTTAATAACTCTGCACATAATACAGCACCACCTGCTGCACCACGAACTGTATTGTGAGATAAACCAACAAATTTCCAATCGAATAAAGAATCTTCACGAAGACGTCCGATAGAAACACCCATTCCGTTTTCATAATCAACATCTAATTTAACCTGTGGACGGTTGTCTTCTTCTAAGTACTGGATAAACTGCTTTGGAGCACTTGGAAGCTCTAATTCCTGAGGAAGTCCCTTGAAATTCACTAATTTCTCAATTAACTGTTCCTTTGTAGGCTGCTTTTCAAAATTAACAAATACAGCTGCTGTATGTCCGTCTAAAACCGGAACGCGGATACACTGTGTTGTAATCTTAGGACCTTCAGCCTTAACAATTACGCCATCTTTGATCTCGCCCCAGAGTCTTAATGGTTCCTGTTCACTCTTTTCTTCTTCGCCACCGATGAATGGAATAATGTTCTCCACCATTTCCGGCCAATCCTTGAATGTCTTACCAGCACCGGAAATTGCCTGGTATGTAGTCGCAACTACTTCTTTCACACCGAATTCTTTCCAAGCGGTAAGAACCGGAGCATAACTCTGGATAGAACAGTTAGGTTTTACTGCTACGAAACCTTTCTTTGTGCCAAGACGTTTTTTCTGGAATTCAATTACTTCAAAATGCTCTGGGTTGATTTCTGGTACAACCATAGGTACGTCCGGAGTCCAACGATGCGCACTGTTGTTAGAAACAACCGGTGTCTCTGTCTTAGCATATGCTTCCTCGATTGCTTTGATTTCATCCTTAGACATATCAACTGCACTAAATACAAAATCTACCTCAGCAGCAACCTTCTCTACTTCATTTACATTCATTACTACAATATTCTTAACTGCTTCCGGCATAGGCTTTGTCATTTTCCATCTGTCACCTACTGCTTCTGCATATGTTTTTCCTTCACTTCTTGGGCTTGCTGCAATGGTAGTTACCTCAAACCAAGGATGGTTTTCTAATAAAGAGATAAATCTCTGACCTACCATACCTGTTCCACCAAGAATACCAACTTTTAACTTTTCGCTCATTTTCAAATCCCGGACAGATTCATTGAATTATGACTCTGTCATTCCTTTCTTTTCCGTCTTTGTTTTCAAATCTTACATGTTTCCTCTAGACGAACACATGTCTTTCTCACAAAGTATACTACTCCATTTCTCGTCAAATTGCAACCCTTTTTGCAAAAGTTTTTATTTTTTATACAATATGCAAAAAAGGGCATTCTTTATACTGGATTTTACATAAAGAATGCCAAATTTTTTTATGATACTGTATTCAGATACTCTTTCGAAAGGGCAATTACCTTCTTCATAGCGTCTTGTCCAGGTGCGCCAAGTGTCATACGCTGCTTTACACAAGTTTCCATACTGATTGCCTCATAAATATCTTCTTCGAATACCGGGCTGATTGCTTTGTATTCCTCCAATGACATTTCATCTAATGAGATATTTTTATCAATACAATACAGTACTAACTGTCCGACAATACCGTGGGCATCACGGAATGGTACTCCATGATTTACCAGATAATCGGCAGCATCGGTAGCGTTAGTAAAGCCATTCTTTGCACTTGCTTCCATCTTATCCTTGCGGAATTGCATCGTCTTAATCATTCCGGTAAATAAAACGATACAGCCTTTTACCGTTTCCATCGCATCAAAGGTCATTTCCTTATCTTCCTGCATATCCTTGTTGTATGCCAGTGGGATTCCCTTCATAGTTGTCAACATAGAGATTAACGCACCATATACACGTCCTGTTTTACCTCTGACTAATTCGGCAATATCCGGATTCTTCTTCTGAGGCATAATACTGCTTCCTGTGCTGTAGGTATCATCCATTTCTACGAACTGGTATTCGTTAGAATTCCAGATAATGATTTCCTCACAGAAACGGCTTAAATGCATCATGATCGTGGAATATGCAGAAAGCATTTCAATGACATAATCACGATCTGATACAGAGTCCATACTGTTTAAGGTAGCTCCATCAAAATCGAGCAATTCTGCTGTGTATTCGCGGTCTAATGGATAGGTTGTTCCTGCTAAGGCACCGGAACCTAATGGACAGAGATTCATTCTCTTGATAATGTCTTCTAATCTGGAATGATCTCTCTTGAACATTTCAAAATATGCGCCAAAATGATGTGCCAATGTAATTGGCTGTGCCTTCTGTAAATGAGTAAAGCCCGGCATATAGGTGTCTGTATTTTCTTCCATAATGTGAAGAATGACTTCCAGAAGCTCCTTTAACAGTCCTTTTGTTTCTACCAGTTCATCTCTGGTATAAAGCTTCATATCCAGTGCGACCTGATCGTTTCTGCTTCGTCCTGTATGTAACTTCTTTCCGACATCACCAATGCGGTCGATAAGATTCGCTTCCACAAAGCTGTGAATATCTTCATATTTTTCTGTAATTTCTAAGGTACCATTTTCTACATCCTGTAAGATTCCATTCAGTCCTGCAATAATGGCATCACGTTCTTCCTCAGTAAGAATCCCCTGTTTTGCTAACATGGTAACATGTGCAATACTTCCGCGGATATCCTGTCTATAAAAACGTCTGTCAAAGGTAATGGATGCATTAAAATTATAAACTAACTGGTCCGTTTCTTTTGTAAAACGGCCACCCCAAAGCTGTGCCATATGGTAAAACCTCTCTTTCGATTCATTTTGCGCTATGTATTCGCAACTTTTCTCATTTTATCATTGATTGGTGGAGATAGCAACTGTTTTTCGTGAAATGTATGAGGTTTGGGTAAGGATGTGTCTTAGCCCTCAATCACACCCTCAGGCTTAGAAAATACACATCCACAATAATTCTGTCGGTACAATCCATATTCCTTTGATAATTCGATAGAACGTTTATAGCCATTCTTTTTCTTAAAGTCGGATGGCAGGTGAAGTATACCGTATTCGTCTTGCAGCTTCGCACTGATTTCTTCCAGCTTTGCAGCGTTTTTCAAGGGGCTGATGGATAACGTGGTGGTAAAGTAATCATATCCCCCGGCTTTGGCACGCTTGGCACTCTCACGCAAGCGCAATTCGTAGCAGAGAAAGCAACGTTCCCCGCCTTCCGGACATTTCTCATAGCCTTTTACTGTGTCATAAAATTCAGATGGTTCATAGGTTCCTTCCTCGAAATGCACCGGATGCACGGTAGGCAGTGCTTCAATAAAACGCTTCTGTTCCTCCACTCTTTTGAAATATTCTGACTCCGGTGAAATGTTTGGATTGTAATAAAAAACTGTAATTTCAAAATACTGTGATAAATATTCTAACGTATAGCTGCTACATGGAGCGCAGCAGCTATGAAGAAACAGTCTTGGTACTTTTCCATCCGCACAGGCTGTTTCGATTGTCTTTTCACATAATTTCTGCAAGTTTTGATTCATTTTCTTCTCCATTATATAGTAGTTATTTTCGAAACATTACATTAACGCAGTCTTCCGCACTCGTATTTTACCATTGTTTCAATGCATGCTTTTAGGGATTCATAACGATTCTTAATCGCTCCCTCTTCAATTACTACATCAATGACGGTAGCGATATCATCAATGAGACGATCGTCTAACTGGTTGCGAATCTCCTCTAATACTTCTAATTTCTCTGCATAGCTGTCAGTATCTAAAAACTTAAGCAACAACGGATTGATGGCAACTTCCATATCCTCATCGATATTCTGTTCAGCCTCCTCTGCTACTTCCCGGCTGTTTGAAAATTCTGATTCAAATGATTCTTTTGTAGCCGGTTCACTGCTTGGCGCAGGCGTATGAACTGTTGCACCGGAATCCTCTGATCCGACTGCACATGCACCTATATTTTTAACCAATTCAAACCGATACTGCTGCTGTGCATCGGGATATTTTTCGCTATCCACTTCACTTAAAAACATAGTAAGCGGTCTTGCATACACCTTAAAACTTCCGTAAAGGCTCTGGTATATTACCAGTAACTCTTTCGTCTCTGTGTGTTCTGCCAGAGAAAGTACCTGGTATAAGTTATTTTTAAAATGACGATATATCTGCCCCGGCATAGGAATCTCTCTTTTCATGAACAAACCTCCTTAATAAACAATTCTGACAATTTACGGACTATTCATACGTTCTGTATGGCATCCTTAATCTTATCACAGTATAACAGATTTGCTTATAATTATCCATATGCTTCACGAAAAGTTAATTGTTTCATATCCTATACTATAGGAAACATTTTCATAAGGAGAGGATTATCTTGAAGCCCATTCTCGAGTTTTCGCACGTGCATCTGGCAGGCGAAACACCGACAGATACAGAAGCAGTATCCGATATTTCTTTTTCTGTGGGCAAAGGTGAATTTTTAAGCATAATAGGTGCGCCTGACAGTGGAAAATCCGAAATTCTTTCTGCTATTATAGGATTAGAAACACCTGTACGTGGCGCTTTATCATTTTATAACGAGTGCAATCACGCCTTTACCGAACGTATCGGTCTTTTACGTCAGAATAATGGTTGTTTTCAATGGCAAATCAGTTACCGCAATGTTCTTTTTGAACATCATATTTCCAACCATTGCCAGTCAAAGCCATGTGCTTGTTCCACAGAAAAAAAAGAAAACTGCTGCAAGGAACGTAAAGCAAGAAATCATTCTTATATCATGAACAAACGAGCGGATCTCATACGCTCTCTTGCGCAGGAGCCGGATATTCTGCTATTGGATGAACCATTTACCGGATTTGACGATACGATGAAATTATTGCTGTACCAGGATATCAAACGCATTAGCAAAGAACAAGATCAGACAGTGATATTGGCAACAACAGATTTATCTGCTGCTGTATATGTCAGTGACCGAATTTTGTTACTGTCAAAGACACCTTCTACCATCACGGCAGACGAAACTATAGAATGGACGAATCAAGATAGTTATTCAAAATTATTTCAGGAATATTATAATAAACTATGGCATTTATATTTCACAAAATAAGTATCACGTGATATTTCTATACTAGGAAATTTCATGAATTATATTTACAATCAACAGTTGTACTATCCCGGTACAAATAAGAAAGAGTTCTGCTTGCAGAACTCTTTCTTGAATCTTCACCTTGTACAAAATATTCGGTATCACACGGAAGGACATTACATAACTAACTTCCTTCATTACAATTTTTCAACCACTCTATAAACTCATCTAGTTTTACCGGTTTGCTGTATAAATATCCCTGATACCAGAAACATCCCAACTCTTTTAATTTATCCCTCTGTTCTTCGGTTTCCACATATTCAGCGATTACTTTTACACCTAATTTTTCTCCCAATTCCACTACAGAAGCTACAATCTTCTGGTCTGTAGGATTCTCCAGTATGTTTCTCACCAAAGAGCCATCTAATTTTACAACATCAAAATAATTTGATTGCAAATACACAATAGATGTGTGCCCCATACCAAAATCATCAATCAACAGTGTATGCCCCACCTGCTTTAGATTTTGAAGCTTATCGATTACGACATCTGTATTAGAAAGCATATCCTGTTCTGTCATCTCGATCCACAATTTATCTGCCGGAATCTGATATTTCTCAAGGCAGGCTCGCATACAATCTTCAATATTCCAAGCCAGAGATTTTGCAGTAATATTTACAGATATCTTAAAATCACCATCATAATTATCCCTGGTTTTCTTAATCGCTTCTGCCACCATATCAAAAATTCTTTCTTCCAGTTTCGGAAGTATCTTTGCTTCCTTGGCCAGATAAATAATTAATGGCGGATAAATAAATCCATAATCCGGATGTTCCCATCGAACCAATGCTTCTGCTCCAAGACATACACCATTGTTATCTACCTGTGGCTGATACAACATATAGATATCATTATTTTTCAGTGCGGTTTCCAAATCCTTTAATAACATTCTGGCAACCATTCCATAACTATCGGATCTGTACAAAAGCTCCGGCGTTTCATTCTCTTCTTCTGACTTCTTCAATTCTTCCACCAGTTTTTCAATCTGGCTTTTTACAAATATCTCCTGTACCGTTTCATTTACTTTCAGGAACGGATAATAAATCAACATCCCCAGCACAATAATACATAACTGCAATATACTTCCCCGAATAGAACCGGTTCCAAGATATCCGCTAAACAGTACCGGTGTCGTCCAGATTACTTCCTGGGTTACCGGTGGAACCCATCCAAAATAAGTTGCCATATACGAAATTATGTATGCCATCATTGGTGTCAGCAAAAACGGAACAATCAATACAGGATTTAGCACAATCGGAATTCCGAAATTCAACATTTCGTTGGTATTGAAGGCGACGGTAAACACGGAAAGCCGTGCTATGTTTCCCAAGCGTTTTTTTCGATAGAAAAACAGCCCCAGCAACAATAGACAGACCGTAGTTCCGCATCCTCCCATAACAACAAATACATCGAAAAAGTTTTTACTGAAAATAATATCATGTCCGACTTGCGAAAAATATGAGGATGCTACCACTTCCATCATATGACTTCCATGGAATCCGAGTGCCCATAGGAAATGTAACATAAATGAATACATAAGTCCTAAAATAAATTCTGACTGAATGCTATCAAATACTACAAACAATACTTTGTAGACTACGCCCTGAATATTCGTCACTTGAAACACATGATATAACAATACATTTAGCCCCGAAAATGCTGCAGTTATAATAACCATTGGAAAAATAGCACTAATTGCCTTTGCACAAGCCGGCTCCATTCCTACCGTATATTTGCTTGTTTTCTCATGTTCGCCCCGGCTCATATAATCATAGGCAAAGCAGGTGAGCAATGTTACCAAAACTGCTGAAAAACACCCTTTTACTCCTAACATTTCCTGATTAAACGCATCTGTTCCAATACCTAGCTGTGTTCCAAAAGCCACCAGAGAGGTAATCACATACAAAACCAGTTTTTCCGCTTTTTCATTCCGCTCCATAGCATAACCTGCACTCAATGATATGGTCAACGCAACAGAGAAACACCCATAGGTAGCCTGATGAATTGTGTTTAAAATATTATATATTACTTGCAGTTTTCCGCTACTTAATGCTTCCTGATATCCGTAAAACGGCAGATTCATGAGCGCACATGCCGTAGCACCGGTAAGAATCAGTGGTATCATTAAAACAAATCCGTTGTGTAGTGCGATAAAGAAAAAGGATTCTCTCATTCTTAGGATTTGCTGTTTCGCTTTTGTTTTCATACAACTCCCCCTTGTTATGTTAGTAAAATTCGTATAGTTACACCTTTTAAACGCGTAGGATACCAGGCGTTTGCAAAAGTGATGATTAGATATCAATATATATTATGCTAAGCCAAAGTAAGAATTCCCACATTCACCCAACCAAAGAGGGCTTAGTCATACATACATTATAACCCGACAATCACACTTTGAAAAGTAATTTTTACATACCAGAGCATTTAAATAAACGGTAGCGTTGGCCTGAGTTACCGAATACGTTTGCGAAAGTGATGACCATCCGTGAATTGTCAGAATTGTTTGTGCAAATAGCTGCTTACTACATAGTCTATATTTGACGCGCTCTCGCTCCCTTCAAACGTAGCGGACACTAAGGCTGTAAAATACACAGCCTAAGTGCCGACGTTTTCAGAGGGCCACATATAGAATATGTAGCAAACAGCTATCTGTCACAAACAATTCTGACAATTCACTACCTTGTTGGCGTTTTGCAATTATCTATGATTTTGCTCCAAATTATTAGTGGGATATCAAGTGTTATAGTAATAAGATATTTTGCGTCATAAACAACTTATAAATTAAGATCGAATATAATAAAAAAGCACTTGAAATTGTATTACCAGATGTAGTTATAACAGAAGACGCATTAGATGTGTTGACTAATTTTAAAACTGTAATGGAAGCAAGTTGTATGGAAGTGTGGTATATTATAAGTAAATGATATTTGGAGGTATTATATGAGTGTTCAAAAATATCCATGGAATGTATCAATATATAAAGGAGAAGGACGTATATTGATAGTACCTGTTATAAATCATATAGGGGGATATTCAATAGTTTCAAGTTGGTTTGTTAATATAGAAGATGTTGGAGATTTTACTGGTATTGGAGATAGTATTATAAAGGCACTGGAGTTTATAAAGAAAAGTCCTGTTTCTACATTAACGCCAAAAGAACGAGAAGCGGAAGCAGCTTGGAAGAGAAATTCTAAGTATAAGAGTTGGAATTCTTTTTGGAAAAATAATAATTGTGCACACGTTCTTGTTTATGAAGATGGAAATTATACCATCAATGCAGCTAAAAGAACAGAAGATAGAAATGGTGGATATTATAGCTCCATTAAGAAAATTAAACTCCCATCCACAGCCACCGCAGAAGAAATCGGACAAGCTGTAATAGGTGTCTTCAAAGCCGCCGAAGAATATTACAACGACAAGCCGGCGTATGATCCTTACCCTACAAAGAGCATTGAACTCCTTGATGGTTCTATGTTGACAGTAAAGCATCCAAGTGATAAGCATTTCAGCGATTACGAAGATTGCGGAGCAGGAGAAATATACCAGTGTTATTCCTATCTACCAAATGAGGATGCCGAATCATCAGCAGAATTTTTTGTGGGAATCGCAGCAGAACTTGGTTGCGATCTATCACCAGAGAATATCCGCAGTTCATGGGAAGATGTCTATGGCAAAGCAGATATTTTTGAAATTCAGAAAGTGGATTATGGAATCTTTAACCTTCGTGTAGAAATGAGAAACAAAAATACACATAAGATATCCTATCTTTTACAAATGGGAGAGGATTTTCTCTTAGAGTGTGGCATGGATGTGCATCAGCCCAACAGAAGAAAGAAGCTGGATGAAAGGCTGGTGGAACTGTTTGGAACGTTTGCGCTAAGCTGTAAGCTGTGAGGGTACTAATTAGTTACGTGAAATCAGATAGTTCTATTCCCTCTCCTTCCTGCATACATTTTTATAAGACACCAGCCCGGTTGCAGCAATCACAGATTTCTGCAACCGATACCTGCGCCGCAACATGATGGAGGTATGTATGAAAAAAATTGTATTTATCCTTGCAACAGTCCTACTGGGATGTTTACTTTCGGGCTGTAGCATTGTAGATACATCAGGAGAAAAGGAAAACCAATTAGAATATACCATTGTAGGCGAAAAAGAATTGCCGGAAGAATTGCTGACAATGATCAATGAAAAAAAGACGGCAGAATTCAAAATGACATATGCGGACAAAGAAAATCTCTACATTGTAAGGGGCTATGGTGAGCAGCCTACAGGGGGATATAGTATTCAGGTAAATGGAGTAACGCTGTCAGATAATGGTATTCATGTGGACACCAATTTGATTGGACCGGAAACGGAGGAAGAAAAGGGAACCGAACCTTCCTATCCTTTTATTGTGTTAAAAACAGCATATATGGATAAGACAGTCATGTATAATTAAGGAGGCATACAGGGTGGAACTGACAAAAAAAATAGTAGCAATGAATCAGGTGAAACAGCGGGTAGTAACCCAGGTCACAGTGGATGACGATATGAATGTACCAGACACTAAGCCCGATATTGAGACGATTGTTCAAGGAAAAGGACAGTGTATGGCAGATAACTGCAAAGCGTTAGAAGGGCAGGCGCAGTTAAAGGGCGAGTTGCAATTTCAGGTATTGTACATAACCGATACAAAGGAGCGTCCCCTTCATAGTCTGTCCGGGAAAATACCAATTGACGAAATGATTCATATGGAACAGGCGAAGAACAATGCCTTGTTGAAAGCCCAGATAGAGATAGAGGATTTGACAATCAGTATTATTAATTCCAGAAAAATCAGTGTGCAGGCAATTTTAAATATTCATATTGATATGGAGACTATGACAGAGGAAGAAATAGCTGTGGATGCTCCGGCTGATGACCAGATGGAATGTTGTCGCAAGAAGATGGAAGTGTTACAGCTACTTACTAATAAAAAGGACATTTTCCGCATTAAGGAAGAAGTACCTGTGCCACCACACCAGTCTAATATCTATGAGATTCTCTGGGAAAATGTTGGTGTTACTGTGACAGACATTAAGCTGATACAGGATAAAATCAATGTGTTAGGCGATTTGCAGGTATTTCTGCTGTATCAGGGAGAGGGAGACGAGCGAAAAGTACAGTGGTTAAATGAAACCTATCCTTTTCATGGTGTAGTGGATTGTCAGGGCTGTCATGAATTGTTAGTGCCAGATATCGGTGTGGCAGTAAAGACAAAAGAATTAGAGATTCGCGCTGACTCTGATGGAGAAGAACGGATTGTAGGTATTGATATGACAATTGAACTGGATATCAAATTGTACGAGGAAGAGGAAGTAGAGTACCTTTCCGATATTTATGGAACAAAAATGCTGGTAGAGCCCGAGTGGAAAGAGAGCATTTTTCAGCATCTTCTCATGCAGAACCAGTCCAAATATCGTGTCAATGACCGTGTGAAAATCAAAAATGAAATGCCGGGAATACTTCAGATATGCAACGCTTCCGGTGCTGTAAAATTAGATGAGGTGCAGCTGGTGGAAGATGGCATACAGGTAGATGGTGTAGTTTTAGCAGAAATTTTGTATGTAACCACAGAGGATAAACGTCCATTTCATATGTTGCAGACTGCCATTCCATTCAGCTACCAGATAGAAGCAAAAGGAATTCATGAAGGCTGTATTTATAAGCTGTTGCCAGCCTGTGAACAGCTATCTGTATCCATGATAGACAGCGAGGAACTGGATGTAAAAGCAGTAGTTGCCATACAGGTATTTGTGGTGGAGCAGGAGCAGACCAAGGTGATGCGTGGCATCAGTCAGTCAGAAATACCATATGAAACAATCGAAAAAATGCCGGGAATGATAGGTTACATTGCAGGAGAGGGGGATACCCTCTGGTCTGTTGGCAAACAGTATTTCCTGCCGGTGAAAGATATTAAAGAGTGGAATCATCTGACCAGCGATACTTTGCAGAAAGGTGATAAGCTGCTGTTGTTAAAAAATGTGAAAACCATACATGCATAAATATTAAGAAATGCCGCTATAGATTCCGTTATGGTACGGATGAGATAGCGGTTTTGTAACTATTCAGAACAGGACTGTGCTGAACTGCACAGTCCGTATGAAAACGTAGTGGCAGCAGGCCAAAATCCATCACCGTAGGTGATTCTGCATGGATTTTGGCTCGTAACTATGAGGGTACTGAATAGTTACGCGGTTTTTTTATATACTAGGAAATAACAACAGTTTATTGTAAATTGTAATGTATGAAATTTTCTAGTATATAAAAAATAGGCAAGTGAATGGTAGAGTTATTTTTTACAGAAAAAAGAAGCTGTCCACAAATTCGTGTGACAGCCCCTTATTCTAATCTTATTCTGCTGTTTTGTCCTCAGAATCAATTCCAGCCCACTCATCAAAGCCCTTCATAACGGCATCATAAGTTTTCTGGCTGATTTCCGGTAATTCTTTACCCCAGGATTTGGTTGCTTCCTTAAATCCTTTTTCAAAAGCTTCGCGCATCTCCTCAATCTTGTCAGGATCCCCACCAGTTAAGGCTTTGGCGAAAGAGAGGATACGTTCAGATGTCTGATTAACGCCCCAGTAGCCATCTTCGGAAATGTCTTCCTGAGCCTGTTCCTTTGTTGCTGCATCCACTTCAAACTCACCACTTGCTAAGAATTTCCACATATCATCAGTGGACGCAAGCGTCTGTCCCTGCTTTGTAAACATCTTTTCAACGAGAGAGCGAAGTTGTGAAGTTCTTGCTTCTGCATCTGCTTTTAATTTATTAACTAATTCTGTATTCTGTGTATATGTCTTTTTGGTGCTGTTTGTCTGTGCCTCTGTGGAAGGCTCATAGACTACAGCAGTATTGTCTTTTACGCTTGTAGTAGCAGAAGCCTTTGTTGCTTCAGGAGTCTGGCTGCCGGAATAAGCTACGGCAGTAGCAGTTGTGGTAGAAATTGCATTTACATCCATGTACATCACCTTTCCTTAAAAAAATAACAACTGTTTCAAATTGACAAAAAAATAGTACTTATGTCTTATTTTTTCTATCGGTTAAAATACAGGAAAACTTTATACGCCCATTGAAATTTAACAAAAAAATCGTTATAATATTGTGTATACAATGTGCAAAAAAAGAACGGGGGTTATCTTTACGATGGAAGAAATATCATTAAAAGCACTGGCGAAAATAAATTTAGGGCTTGATGTAGTCCGCCGCAGGGAAGACGGATATCATGAAGTTCGTATGATCATGCAGACGATTCATATGTATGATAAGTTGAAGCTTTCAAAAACAGAGGAAGATGCCATTACAGTAGAAACCAATGTGAATTTCCTTCCGACAAATGAAAATAACCTGGTATACAGAGCAGCAGACTTATTAAAAAAGGAATTCGGAATCAAGCAGGGAATTCATATTAAGTTGTCAAAATTTATTCCCGTTGCTGCCGGTATGGCAGGTGGAAGCAGTGATGCAGCAGCTGTACTGTATGGTATGAATAAAATGTTTAAGCTGGGGCTTACAAAGAAGCAGCTCATGGAGCGAGGTGTGAAGCTGGGTGCGGATATTCCATACTGTATTATGAGGGGAACGGCATTAGCAGAAGGAATCGGAGAAGTGTTGACACCATTAAAGCCTGCACCACAATGTCATGTGCTGATTGCGAAGCCGGGAATCAGCGTATCGACGAAATTTGTGTATGAGAATCTGCATGCCAATGAGTTAGCCCATCATCCGGACATTGACGGTATGCTGGCAGCCATTGAAGCAAATGACCTTTATGGAATGGCTTCTAAGATGGAGAATGTATTAGAAACGGTTACCATTAAGGAATATCCAATCATTGAGGAAATCAAAGACAGTATGAAGGCTAATGGTGCAATCAATGCGATGATGAGTGGAAGCGGTCCGACAGTATTTGGTTTGTTTGATGATAAGAAATGTGCAGAAAAAGCAATGAAATGTTTGCAGGAAAATGAAAAGGTGAAGAAATTATACCTTACAAAGCTGTACAATAATCGATAAGTTTGGAAAGTTTTATGCCGTTAAAGCGGCGGAATCGAGGATTAGTATGATGGAAGATACATTACGTGTGAATATGAATGAATACCTGCCACTGAGAGATGTTGTATTTAATACATTGCGACAAGCAATTTTAAAAGGGGAATTTCAGCCGGGAGAGCGCCTTATGGAAATCCAACTGGCACAGCGGTTAGGGGTAAGTCGTACGCCAATTCGAGAGGCGATTCGTAAGTTAGAGTTAGAAGGGCTTGTTGTAATGATCCCAAGAAAGGGCGCAGAGGTAGCAAAGATTACGGAAAAAAATATGCGCGATGTGTTAGAAGTTCGTTTAGCATTAGAGAAGTTAGCAGTGGAGCTTGCCTGTCAGCGTATTACAGAAGAAGAAATCAAACAGTTAGAAACTTCAAGCCAGCAGTTTCGCCAGTCCACATTGTCTAAGGATTTGCTGACAATGGCGCAGGCGGATGAACGTTTTCATGATGTGATTTACAAGGCAACAAAGAACAATCGTTTAATTCAGATGTTAAATAACCTGAGAGAGCAAATGTATCGGTATCGTATTGAATACATCAAAGACATTGAAACACATGAAGGCTTAGTAGAAGAACATGAAGAAATATTACAGACATTGAAGGAGAAGGATTTAGAAGCTGCGTCTATTAAGATACAGAAACATATCGAGAACCAGACAGCAGCAATCTCGGGATTTATTCATGGTCAGAATTAGAATCTGCTAATTTTTGGACAGTAATTTGAATAAAAACATCAATACTTGGGAAACCTCTTGCTAAAGAAAAAAAGCAGGAGGTTTTTTATGATTCGGAAATCAATAATAGGCATTATGTTTGCATTATTGCTAGTGCTGGCATTCAATAAAGAGGTACATAAAACACAAGAGACAAGTTTGCAGCAGGGTATTGCAGAAGATATTCTGCGGTTTCATGTGCTGGCAAATAGCGATTCCACAGAAGACCAACAATTGAAAATGGAGGTGAAAGAGGCGGTTTTAGAATATATGTCTGGTTATCTGAATGGTAATGAGAATTTAGAGGAGACACGCCAGACAGTACAAACACATTTGCACGACATACAGGAGTATGCCATGACGGTGGTCAGAGAAAAGGGGTATGACTATTCCGTCCAGGCGGAATTGGCTACTTGCTATTTCCCGGTAAAAACGTATGGAGATTGCACCTTTCCGGCAGGAGAATATGAAGCGTTGCGGATTCTGATTGGCGAAGCAGGTGGCCATAACTGGTGGTGTGTTTTGTATCCAAATCTATGCTTTGTTGATGCCGTTTATGGTGTAGTAGAGGATGAGGAAAAGGAAAAATTAGAGAATGTATTGACAGAAGAAGAATACCAATCCATACTAGAAGTACCAGAAGAAAATGTGACCGTAGAATGCCGTTTTATCCAGTGGATACAGGAATGTTTTGGAATAGAGGATGAAGGGGAAGAATAAAATGGGAGGAACATATGACGAAGGAAGAATTTTATTTTGAATCAAGAGACAAAATGACGAAGCTTCATGGAATACGATGGATTCCTGATGGGAAGATACATGCTATCTTGCAGATTGCCCATGGTATGGTAGAGTACATAGATCGTTATCAGGAGTTTGCAGAATTTCTGACGAGTCGGGGATACTTAGTAACAGGACATGATCATTTAGGTCATGGGTTATCGGTATCACAGGAGATGGATTATGGTTATTTTTGCGATCAAGAGGAAAGTATTACTGTATTAGTCAAAGACATTCATCGTTTGAAAAAAATAACGCAGGAAATGTATCCGGATGTTCCGTACTATCTGTTGGGACATAGCATGGGTTCCTTTTTATCAAGAAAATATGTAACTATGTATGGAACAGGAATTGATGGTGTTCTGTTGTTAGGGACAGGAGCACAGAACAATGTAAGGCTTGCAGTTGGCAGAATCGTTGCTTCCTGTCTTGGCAAATTAAGGGGCTGGCATTATCGTAGTGACTTTATCAATCGGCTTGCGTTCGGTAAATATAATAAAAGAATAGACCAGCCGGTAAGCAAGAATGATTGGTTATCCAGAGAGGAAAGCAACGTAAAGGCATATAATAAGGATAAACAATGCAGTTTTATTTTTACCGTCAATGGTTTTTATACACTGTTTTCTCTGATTGCTGAGGTACAGAAAAAGGGACAATTAAACCAGCTGCCGTTAAGACTTCCGGTTTATTTTCTGGCAGGTGCAGAAGACCCGGTAGGTCACTATGGTAAAGATGTGGAAAGGATATATAATTGTTATAAGGAATTGGGGATGAAAGATGTTACCATGAAATTGTATCCTGGTGACAGACATGAATTGTTAAATGAAACAGACAAAGCAGATGTGTATGCAGATATAGTTACCTGGTTAGATGGGCACGCACGCATTTTGTAAAAATAAAAGAATAAGTAGACTTTATTCTGTTGATACTAAAGCTATATAAATATTAGGTAATTGCGAAACGCCAACAAGGTAGTGAATTGTCAGAATTGTTTGTGACAGATAGCTGTTTGCTACATCGTCTATATGTGACCCTCTGAAAACGTCGGCACTTAGGCTGTGTATTTTACAGCCTTAGTGTCCGCTA
>JBGVMW010000069.1:0-109195 GCA_045125095.1 Lachnospiraceae bacterium | reverse complement strand
GGATGCATTTATGAACACATTACCAGCATTTTTGAAAACACAACTTCAAGCCGCTTAAAGTCTGAACATTGACAATTGAATAGTTGCCAGGTATTGAATTTTCAAGGTACATAGCTAAAATTTATGTGCGAAGTTTGAGTAATAATAAAAAAAGCAAGGTATTTACTGCTGGTAATGAGAAGTATATCACTATTACGAATACCGGTATATATACCAAAAAAGTGAAATCTATCACAATGGGAAATAGTGGCAGAATAATAGGGGATATTGATGCTGCAATAAGAAAAGCAAACAAAGGAAAACCAAATGTTGATGTATTATCTATTAATATTTCCTATACAAAAAGTAACAAAGCTTATGTTATAAGAGTTGTGTATCAAGCTACTGAAATTAAAGCAGTCCAATAAGGGCTGCTTTTTTAGTGCCTACAAATACAAAGAGGAGGTTTGGTGTATATGAATATTAGTAAACTTGTTGGTGGGTAAAAATAAAAGCATTTTATAAGTTTCAAAAGTAAAAAAGTGCATAGGAAGGAGATTTATTAATATGCATAAGAAATTTAGACATATTATAAAAAAGTCATTAGCCTGCATCTGTATGGCAGTTATTACGTTGACAGCAGTACCAGCAGATAGCTTGGGAAGTTATTCACCAACTATTCAGGCGGAAGCAGCGGAACCTGTTTACATTGTAGAAAATTTACAAACGGAATTAGGGGTAACAGTAGGTCTGGATAAAATTTCAAGCAACGATAAGGTTAATAGTATAGCAGCAACAAAAGGATTCCTCGAAAAGTATGATAAGAGTATTATCTTTGACCAGGAAACAAACAAATTCTATTATGCTTCAGGAAGTAGAACAGCAAGCAGTACAACCACATTCCGCACAGTAGGATATGAACTGACTTTCAAACTTGGTACAACAACATATAAAGTTGATGTTTTAAGAGAACCAGATAGAGATAAGCATCCAGATATCATATCTGGAAGATATGACTTGGAAGTTGTAACGGAAGCAGAAAATGACGGTATGACGTACAATTTATTTAGTGTTTCCATGGATAACATGAATAAAGTATTTGAAAAAAGAGATTTGGATTTTTCGTCTCTTTTTTATTCGTCTCGTTCATCTTTAACAATGAATGCTAACGCTTATCTTGTAAAATGTCAAAATGAGGTACAGCAGGCATGGTTGAATGCAGACGAAAAAGGTAATGCGGTGGCAGGAGGTACAGCATCTGCATTAGCTCACACACCTGCCGAAGCAGCGGCATTCAATATGGGAATCTCAACGGAAAATTATTTCAATAAAATAATGAAATTAAAACCAAATGCTTACAACGTAGATACCGAAAAAGTAAAGCTGACAGACGGTTCCACTGCCGGAGCATATTATCCGGAAAAGAGTACAACACAATCTTATTATTATATTAATGGTAATAAAAATGATAGTAATACTTTTCATGTACGTTTTACCGGTTCATCTAAGAAGTCAAAAAAGGCAGCAGAAGTAGATGAAGATAACGACTTTGATTTAGTGCATGGACGTTTCGATATTACAACAAAGGAAAATTTAGCAGGAATCAATCAAACATTAAATGCAGATAAAAGTGAAAATGGTGTGGCATCCAGTATGATACAATCTAATACAGATTATGCAGATGGAGTATTTGCTATTACAACACAAATTGAAGATAGTAAAAAAGCAATTGAAGATTCAGGTGGAACTTATACAACCACCGCCACATTACTTAAAAGTGCAAAGAATTATTCAATTAGACCCTATGCAGACGGTACATATACCAGCAAATTAGACCTTAAAGCAGCATTTAAGGTAAATAATATGGCGAATGGTTCTATCATCGCTATTACGCCATTTGTGAAGGCTGTAAAGGATGCTACACAGCCATACAAAAGTGGTATTTCCAGTGGACGTTATGAAGAAAATAAGGCATTGTACTTGATTGCAGACAAAGAAGCCCCAAAACGTGCAGATGATAAGATAGAAGTAGTCAATGTTGGCGGTGCTGACTGGTACCGTTTCAAAGTAACCGATTCACTTAGTGGTGTTGCGAAAGCAGCATATAACAACGCAGAGCTTCCAATTCTTGATGGAAATAATGCAGCCGATAGTCATGGTATTAAAAGAAATACCAGTGCTTATGTATATGTGGCTAAGGGTGCAGTAAGACCAGGGCAGAAAATACAAGTTGCTTTAGCCGATAATGTAGGAAATGTTAGTAATGTAGACGTAACCATTCCACAAAATTATAAAAATGTTACGTTGACTTACAGTTTATCGAGTGTGGGATTGGGATATATGGATGTGTCAACCACACAGACAATCGTTTCTGGAGGTAGTGCAACCTTTACGGTAGCCGTCTGGCCCGAAAACTGTCCAACACAAGGATTTTTGTTCAAAGGCTGGACAAAGACCAAAGGTGGAACGACAGTAGAATATAAGCCGGGAAATACGATTAGTATTAACAAAGATACTACATTGTACCCTATATTTGTACCGGCAGTGCCAATTACGCTTACCTATGACATGTCAGGAACCGGCTTTTCCAATATGCAGGACACACAATATGTCTGGCAGGGAAACACAGCCACCTTCGGTATTCGGCAAGCACCATTGGCAGTAGGAGCCAAATTTACCGGATGGAAAAAAGCGGGAGAAACCACCCCATCCCTGAAATATGGAGATAGTTACACCATTGCCAAAGATGCGGTACTATATCCGAATTATGAAGCCTGCAACGTCAAAGTAACATATTTGGTAAAGCAAGGGAATGGTTATGCCGTATTCGATGAACAGCCGGTTCCGATATATGGAAATCATAACCTGTATTCACAGGGGTTAGTTGGAAATGTAAGCTGGCAGTTATTTAATGGATCCTTTACCAGCGGAGGAAAAGCATACAGCCAAAATCAGAACTTTGGCAGTCAGGATGTATTTCAGCCGGGAACAACCATACAGCCATATACAGATGTTGTATTTATTGCTGTATTTGCGAACGGTTTGACATACTGGGATAGAGGCGAACGACTTGGGGAACAGGTTGATATCACAACAAACGTAAAATCAACTTTTACAACATTCGCAGCACCTCACAGAAAATATTGGAATTTCAAAGGATGGAAAATCAGGGAAAATTCAGTTGTAATTGGTGCAAGCGTTAGTCAGGATTGCATAGGATTCTTTAATCTGGATGCACAATGGGAAGCCAACACTTACAAAGTTGTTTTTCACAGTAATGCACCTGGAGGATGCAGTACAAAAAGTCTTGGCAGCATCAATGGACAGACAGGATTTGATAAAGAAATAGAAAAGGACGTACAGTTTACCGGAGACGGCAGCGTAGGATGTGATATTAATCTACCGGGATATAAATTCTGCGGTTGGTACGGTTCTGCAGATGGCGGACAGAATTTCGGAAATGAACTAAATTATTCTGCTGATGGAATCGAACATAACATAGAACCAAATTCAGAAGGAAAAATTCACTTGTATGCCAGATGGGAAGCCATTGATATTACTATCAATTTTGATTTAAATAAGCCAGATACATGGAATCATTACCATGCTTCATCCGACATACCATATTTTACATCCGGACAGAGTAGTGTCAATGTAAAATTTGATTCAAAAATTAATGTACCTACTGCACAGCTGAAAGGATGGCATGAAGCCGCTTATGGCTCAACGGTAATGTCAAACTGGTACCGTAATCCATATAGATGGGATACCGGAAATAGACTAGGGAATAACGAAACGGTAGGGTATGAATTGTTAGGAAATCCGGATAACCTTTCCGGAAACAATGACAATGGCAGAAGCGTAACCTTTTATGCACAATGGGATCCAAATGCATATACGATTTATTATGTAAGTAATGCACCGTCAGGAGCATCGACAACGGATCCATCTATCTGGGGATGGAGTCAGGAACCGCAGCAACTAATCTATGATACACCGGCATATCTGAACGGATTGGATTTGAATACCCCATCACAGGGACACAATACAGATGTGTTACCGGGTTATACATGGGTTACATGGCAGCATGAGAATGGAGAAACCTATGCTAACAGTGCGTTGGTATGCAATTTAACACCGGATCAGAATGGTTCTGTTTATTTGTATGCCCAGTGGAAACCAAATACATATACCGTGTATTATCATGCAAACAAACCGACAAAAGAAAATAATACACATGCTGCATCCAAGTCACCGGTCATCTCTTATAATGGTCAAACATCAAATGATAAGATTGCCGTAAATGTTGTGTGGGATACACAGATGAAAGGAAACGTACCAACAGTAGCCTTAACAGGATGGCACGCAAGATATGATGCAGATGGTGTTACAGATGCCTGGTATCTTGGAAATCATTATGCAGCTCCCGGTAATCGAGTGAGCGGAGAGGGAATATTCAACTATGCAACAGTAGGATATCCCGGCAATAAAAATGTCTACGCCCAGTGGCAGGCAAACTGGTATTACATCCGTTACCATGCAAATGGACAGGATTCTGTGATAAGCGGAAGCATTCAGGATGAAAAGACCATGAAAGCACAGGTAAATACATACAAGAAGTACATGACAGAATATGCATATACAAATACTTTTGAAAAATGTATCCAGAATGACATGAGAAACAGTCAGAACACAAGAATACATATCTATGATTTGGAAGGGGAAACAGCAGAAAGTAAGTTTATCCGATATGATGAAGGAGTTGCCGGAGAACAGAAGGAGCATTACAGCAACGATGAAAAAATGCAGTTGGCAGAGTACAGCAACAAGAGCTATGAAGAATATGGTTTACCGGATGTAAACGTATCTTATTGGAAACACAATCTCACATGCAACACAAAATTTGATTATGATTTTATGGGATGGGATGTGGGCGAAGCTCATGCAGACCATGTGTCTCATCAGTGGACATACTCTGCAAAAACGATAATAAAGAATCTTACCAATATTCACCGTGGCAGCATTGATATGTATGCGTTCTGGAATGCATTTCCGAACTATGATGCCGTAAAGGATACAACACATTTTAGTGTGTATGAAGGTGCTGACATTACAATGCAGATGCTTAAAAGCAAAGTGCAGGTGTGGGATAAAGAACAGGGTTGTTTAACAGAAGGCACAGATATGGTAAAAATTGAGGAAATTGTATATCAGGATGGAACCAAAGTAACAAGTCCGGATGAGGACTATATGCTTGATACCAGCACAGAAAATATAGGTGAATATACTGTAACTTTCAGCATAGTAGATAACAGGGGAAGTAAGACGTATCTTACAGCTTCAGGAAATATTATACTGAATCATGAACCTGTTTTAGAAGATATAGATAACCGTTTCTTTTATTTGACAGATATAAAAGAACTGACACCAGAAGAAGTACATGAATTGTTAATGCGACCAATTATACGAACAGATATGGAAGATGATGCATATCAGGCAGAAGAATTTTTACAGCAGGACGACTTATTTTTAGGTAAGGTAGAACCATACACTGAATTTGGACAGGTAAACTGGTATCAGGGAAATTCTTTGCTAAATAAAGTGTATGAATTTACAGAAGAACAGCAGTTAGAAGGTTTAAAAATCCTGCATGAAGATATGAGAACATTAACACAGAGAGAAGCCGATAAAGGAAAAACATTCACCTATGTATGTTATACAAATGATATGTTTAAGAAACAAATGAATAAAAACGGCTCTATGACCATTGTGGACACTAATAATGATGATGTGATACCAGAGAATGCAACAAGAAGAAGAGTACGTTTTATCAGCAGTGAATATTTGGATACGTTACCGGAGGATTGGAAAAGTAATGATAAGCGAGAAATGTTGGAGGAAAGTTTGGAGAGAAGGGGAATGATTAGTAATATTCATACATGAGATTTGTTAATGGATAAGAAGTTTATATATGCTTTGTATAATGTATGAAGTTATTGCAGATATTTATAGAAATTAAAATGCATGACAGATGTAAGAAAATGATTAGGGAATAGGAACTGTGAATAATAAGCAGTTCCTTTTTTGGTTCAAAATCTTCTACCATACTGAAATGATTTTTTATAAAGTCGAAAAAAGTCATAAATCAATAAAAACAATTTGCAATGGTTGTAACAATGTGGTATAATCCTTACAAAGGTGAGTTATTTAAGGGTGAATACTGAGATATAATCAATATAAAATTTGTTTGTCAATAAACATAGATTCGTGTAGATAAAAAGTCACATTTTCTATATGTAACAGATGTTTTGTATTGTGTATACACAAGCAAATATTGGGAAAAATTGAAATTATTATTATCACTTCACTCATACGTAATGTCAAGTTATTTCCCAAAGAACAAAAAGAGTTTATTTTTGTATATGAAGAGGATTATGTATTGCAGAAAATAAAAAAATCTCATATTGTACTGATAGAATCTATTGCAGAATGCCATAAATGTAGAGTTATCAGTAAAATAGGGGTGTATGAGATACGTGGAGATTTATCGGTATTAGAAACTCAAATGCCGGATAACTTTGTGAGATGTCGCAGAAATTGTTTGATAAATCTAGATTATGTAGAGCATATAGACCGGAGCAATAGGATAGTGCAATTACAATCGAAGTATTATTCCTATGATGCAGTAAGGGAGGATGATATATTGAATTATTAAGGAAGTAAAATGGATATATAGAATAGATTATAGCATAAAAAGATTCGCAACAAGCCGTCCGATAGGGGCGGCTTGTTGTTGTTTCTCTAAATTATGAGGGATATAAAAAACATCTTGCTAATTACTAGTATTTGCTGTAAAATGTAAAGGCTGTATAAAATTTTCATAAAGAAAAATAATAGACATTATTTTGGAAAGGTTATTATTCCGCTAACAAGGGGAATGTAATCTTATTTGCATTTGTTACCAGGCTAATGTTTGGGAGTACGATTATTTAAGAGCATTATATAATCAATTAGAGAAACATAGGAGAAGACATATGAATAGATGGATTAATGGTCCTAGAATCAGCAGAGAAAACAATTACAATGTTTTGCGAATGCTAGGAGCAGGGGCAGTTTTGTATGGACATATGTTTGTGTTGTTAGGAATGACAGCACCAACTATATATGCGAATGAAGTGAATGCCATTGGTTTTAAAATTTTAATGGTGCTGAGTGGGTATATGATTACTCAAAGCTGTATTTATGATGATAAATTGCCAAATTATGTATTGAAAAGAGTAGTTCGATTATTACCTGCCATGATAGTATACACATTGATAGCAATTTTTTTAATAGGACCGCTTTTTACAACTTTACCAATATCTGAGTATTTTAAGCATAGTCTCACTTGGGATTATTTGTATAATGTGGTATTGAATCCACGTTTTCAGTTACCGGCTTGTTTTGCTGATAACCCTTATCCATATTCTGTCAATGGTTCATTGTGGGCATTACCAGTTGAAGTATCATTATATGTAATAATATATGTAGTATTGAAGATATGTTGCAGGTTTCAGTATCGAAAATTGATTATTGGTGTTGTGTCAATCAGTGTCTGTGTATTGCAAATATGCCATTTATTATTTTTTCCAACCGCTTCTTTTGTTGTATGGGGAACAGATTGGTTTATGGCTTTAAATATTTATCCGTATTTTTTCATGGGTGCTTTGTATGCATTAACAGATATCAAGAAGTATTGTAATATTCAAATGGCTTTTGTAATATTCTTACTATCAATCGCATTTTCTTCTAATATGTATGTAATTGAAGAATTGTTAGCAATACTTATTTTACCATATGTATTAATTTCAATAGGTGAGTGCTCAAAGCCAGTATTTTCAAAAGTATTGCCTCATATAGACATTACATATGGAATGTATTTGTATGGATTTCCAATTCAGCAGATATTAATACAAGTAATTGTGGTTAATATGGGGATAAATATGAGTGCCAATTATATGTTTATGATGAGTTTGTTTATTACAGTTATATTAGCAACCTTATCATGGTTTCTCGTTGAAAAACCATCTAGTCAAATGTTGAAAAAGATTAAAAAAAGAAATCGTAAATTTGTTAGTAGATGATGAGTATTATAATTAATGGAGCATTACAAGTTGCTTATTATTTGTGCTACCAGCCAAAGGTAGTGGAATGGAGAGTGTTATGAGAAAAAAATATGATACAAACCACACATTTGCAGTGTGTGCGTATAAAGAATCCCAATTTCTTGAAGAATGTGTAAAGTCGCTTGTAGGGCAGAGTACACCGACCAATATTATTGTATGTACATCAACACCATGTGCATATATTGAAAATATTGCAAAAAAATATGATCTACATTACTATGTCCGTGATGGTAAAAGTGATATTCAGGATGATTGGAATTTTGCTTGTGAAATGGCTGATACAGACTGGATTACGGTAGCACATCAGGATGACAAATATAATATGCATTATGTAGAAGAAATGCTTGAAAAAATAAAGGAAGATAAAGATGCATTGATGTATATGTCCGGTTATGCTCCGATCAAGAATGGGCAAGTGTCAATCGACATTAATTGTAAAATCAGACGTTTACTGCGTACACCAATGAAGTGGAAGTGCTGTTCTGCATCTATCTTTTGGAAAAAAAGAATTTTATGTCTGGGCAACAGTATTTGTTGCCCGGCAGTTACTTATAATATAAAACAAATGGGCAAGCCTATTTTTACTTCTCCATATAAATTTAATTTAGACTGGGATACATATTTGAAATTAGCACAGATGAAGGGACGTTTCCTCTATACGGATAAGCCTTTAACCTATTATCGTGTGCATGGAGAAGCAACAACGGCAGAATTTATTAAAGATAATGGTCGTTATCGCGAAGATTCTATTATGTTTCATAAATTCTGGCCTAAATGGGTAACAAAGTGCATTATGAAATTTTACACGTATGCGTACCAGACCTATAGTGAATAATATACAGAAAGTAGGAGATACAATGAATAGATTAGCGATTGTAGTACCTTGCTATAATGAGGAAGAAGTGTTTCCTGAGACAAGTAAACGTTTGACAGAGGTGCTAAAAAGGTTAATTGATAAAAAGAAAATAGCAAAAGATAGCTTTGCTATTTATGTCAATGATGGAAGCAGGGATCGTACATGGGAATTAATTGAACAGGAATATTCAAAGAATCCGCATGCCTGTGGCTTAAAGTTAGCCGGTAACGTGGGACATCAGAATGCCTTGCTATCTGGTCTTACATATGCAAGAGACCATGTAGATATGGCTATTTCTATTGATGCGGATCTTCAGGATGATGTAAATGTCATTGAAGAAATGGTTGATAAATATATAGAAGGATATGATATTGTGTATGGCGTTCGCAACAATCGTGACACCGATACATTCTTTAAACGCAATACAGCACTGGGTTTTTATAAGATCATGCAGATTATGGGGGTAAAATCCGTATACAATCATGCGGATTACCGTTTAATGAGCAAGCGTGCTATGGAGCAGTTGACGTTGTACAAAGAGCAGAATTTATTCCTAAGAGGAATTGTTCCTCTTATTGGCTACCAGACTACTTCTGTATACTATAAGAGAGCAGAGCGATTTGCCGGAGAAAGTAAATATCCACTTAAGAAAATGATTAGTTTTGCCGTAGATGGGATTACTTCATTTAGCACTAAGCCATTAAGTCTGATTATGGGATTGGGATTTTTACTGGTGCTTTTAAGTGTAGTGGGTATTTTGTATATTTTAATCTGTAGCTTAACCGGTAATAGTACACTTGTACAAGGTTGGACATCGCTTATGGTGTCTATCTGGTTGATTGGTGGCGTACAACTCTTATGCTTAGGTGTTGTAGGAGAGTATATCGGTAAAATTTACATGGAAGTAAAGGGTCGTCCGCGTTTTAATGTAGAAACTCTGCTTCTTCACGAGGAAGAAAAGAATGAGTAATCAGATTGATAAGAAAAATAGTGGTACTTGTTTTAAAAATTTAGTCGTAGAATGGAGATAATAAAATGGGAAAAGTAAAAAATAAAAATGCTTTCACTAAAAAAGGCGTTTATAGCAATATTATATCTTTCTTACAAGAGAATGCAACTGAAATAATATGTATTGCGTTTTTGGCAGTAGTATTTTTTAATCATTGTTATAAAATATTATTTGGTTCCGATGATGATTTATATGGATATCTGGCAGTTCAGTCAAATCAATTTTTGGAAGCAACAGCTGGAAATGCGAAGGGACAGGGGAGAATATATTTTTATATCACCACTCTATTTTCTTGGATGCCTTTTCTAACCAATTCCTATTTTGTTTATAAAATGATTTCATTTGGCACAATTTTGTTTGATATAGGAATGTTAATGCTTGTGGTTAATAAATGCTTTAATACAAAGATGGGGTTGCTTACAGCGTGTTTCTTTTTAGGTGCAGCACAATTAGATTGTAAATATAATTTATTTATTTGTTTTGTTGGAGGTGGTCATCAGGCATGTATTGGCGTGCTTTTATTAGGAATTTACTTTTTCTTAAAATATTATGATGAAGAAAAGATTAGGTATTTAATTATAAGTGAATTATTAATGTTCTGGTCACAGATGTTTTTCGAAGGTTTCTTATTGTTTAATATTGTTATTGCTTTTGTGTCATTTTTTAAGAATGTGAAGAACAAGAGAATTATAATAAAAAGTATTCTTGATTTACGTTTTCATATATTAGGTTCGTTAATGTATGTATCTGTGTATGGAATATTTAGAATAATTCATCCATCAACTAATGTTGGAAATGTACCAAATTTTAACGGATGGGGAGCATTTTTTGAAACAGTATGGAGGTTTGCGATTGGTGAGTTTCCGTTGCGTCAGTTTTTTTTTCAATTCTCTTTGGAAGATTGGAGAGAATATATGGATATATTATACATTTTAAAAGCACTTATTATTGGTAGTGTTTGTTGTAGGATTTTATGCAAGTGTAAATATATTAAAGCAAGAAAGCTTTGGACGGGCATGTTTTTTGCAGGTTTTTGCGTGTTTTTGACACCAATTATGCATGGTTTTACTTATAAGTATGCAGTTCTATGTAGGGATTGGAAATCTTATTTACCGTCTTTTTATAGTTACTTTTTTATTTGTATTGTTTTGGCAGGTATCTTTATCTTGTGCTATCAAAATATAAGATGGAAAAAAATTGTTATATGTGTGACGTTTCTGCTTATATTTAATGTAAGTGTGTTAACTGATTTGAACAATAATTATTATTCGTCTGAAGCGGAAAAAGTAACAAAACGCAGATTGGCTTATGCTGAAACAATTAATAATGAAGATTTTGCAAGCGTACCGAATGGTTCATTGATTTATCAACCAGAGTGGATGGGGGTTTATGGTGAATTGGCTTATGTAGAAAATTGGGTTAATATTCAGCTTGGAAAAGAATGGAATCTAACATATAATCCAGAGGAAATAGTATCATCAGAGGGAGTTTACTACCTCAGATATAGTGAAGAAGCAGAAGCAGTGTGGTATGGTGCGATGGATGTGGAAATGAAAACGGATAAAATAAGGTTAAAACCGATGAATGGTACGGATATTAGTATTGTTATTGTGAGTGATAACATGAATAATATTTATAAAATAAATGGTAGAGAAGTGAACTATGGAAGTACGGCTATAATTCCCGGAGAGTTTATTAATGGAGACTATATGGACATTGAGGGGGATATTTCGATTGAAAAAGTTTATGTAATCAGAGGTAATCAGATTAATAATATACAATAATTTACTGTAAGAACGAAGATGCATTGCTTGCAAAGAGGAGGGGTGATATGAAAAAAAATTCTGACAGAAAAAATATAGGGATATTAATTTTATTATCCCTAATTAGTTCAGTTCTTATTTATTCTAAGTTTGTCTTTGGTGAATATATCTATGCGTACACAGACATGGGATATGATACGGTACATTCCTATTTGCCACAATTTGAATATCTGGCACAAGTGATACGTGATGGTAATTTTTCATGGTATTCCTTTCAAATTGGTATGGGAACGGATACTAGTGATTATTATGCACATTTTACCAATCCGTTTGCATGGATTCCAATTCTATATGGGGCTTTGGCAGGAGTGGAACAGACCGGATACGCTATTGTCTATATGCAGATAGTAATTGGGATTGTGGCAGGAATTGTTATGTATTTCTATTTGCAAAGGTTCCGGTTTCATAAAGTTGCAATCCTGTTAGTTTCCTATATATACAGTTTGAACGGGTATTTATTTTCTACGGGGCAGCATTATGTTTTTGCTCATTTGACAGTATGGGTTCCATTACTATATTTGTGCATTGAAGTATATCTTCGTGATAGAAAAAAATGGTATTGGTTGTTGTTAATCTCTATTTATATTGGCTTTCGTGGAGTAACAACAGCATTCCCACTTATGTTTGCTGGTGGTGTGTATGTTGTGCTTCGCTATTTGATGCAAGAAAAAAGAACATTCTTACAAAAAATGCAGGGTATTGTTCGCTGTGCATGGTGGATGATTTTGGGCTTGGGATGTTCTATGATAACATTTTTACCCAGAATGCATCTGATAATGAATACCGATCGGATTGGTCAAACTTCATCAAAAGTTGGAATACTTGAATATATCAGTTTACTTGATGGGGAACAGCTTCGCACAGCTATTTTACGTGTGTTTTCCAATAACTTATCTGGAACAGTAAGTAATTGGAATGGTGTGGATTATCACTTTACAGCATATCCGTATTATTTATCTGTGGTATTTATTTTTTGCTTGACACAATGGCTATATTTTAATGTAAAAGAGAAAAGAAAATGGAATCTGATTGTAGGCGGTGTGATCACTTTTGCAATTATTGACAATTTTTTCCCGTATCTAATGAATATGTTTGCTTACAGCCAATATAGACAGATGGAACTTTTAGTGCCTATTTTTATGATTATGATGGCAGATGTATTGACAAATTTTATAGAGTATAGACGTTATCACAGAGGAGTTATGTATATAACACTGTTAGTCGGCATAATTGTAGTGGTGTGTTTGCGAGATAATGTAGGCAGTATAGGAGAATGGATAACGGTTGGAAATGTAGTGGTTTCTGGTTGCGTATTTGTAGGTATCATGGAACTTCTTTATTATTTTATAAATCGTGGAAATAAAACCTTATTATGTATTATAGAACTATTGTTATTTTTTGCGGTAGGATGTAATTTGATTGTGGATCATAGAGAAAGTGTGTATGCAGATAGAACGCCAATGCTTAAGACAACCTTAGTATCTACCTTTCATTCTGACACGGTTAAGAAGGCGATTAAAATGGCTAATGAATTAGAACAAGACACTATGTTTCGGATGGGAAAAACATATTTAGGTGAAACCGCAGATGCGAATTGGTCGCTTACATTACCCGTAAGAACCGTGGATGCTTATTATTCTTGCTTAAACGGAGCGTTGAAGGAATATGGAGAAAAATTTGCATTTAATGATTCGGATTATAATTATGGTAACCAGATGATGTATGCTACCTATAATTATGGCACCTCTTTTGATTCCTATATGGCAACTATGCTTGGGATTCGATATTTAATTAGCTCTTATCCTAGAGAATGTGCAGATTGGTCACTGATAAGTCAATTAGATGAGTATCGATATTTGTACAAAAATGAAAAAGCAAAAACAATAGGATTGCTTTATGATAATCATATAACAGAAGATGACTATGAGCAATTATCAGAGCTTGATAGGGCATATGTAACAGAGCAGACAGTAGTATTAAAAGAAAGTAGCTCTCATATGAATTTTGGGATTGCTTATAATGAGTTGAAAAATCTTATCAAGATGGATGATATATTCAGTACTGGAAATGATTTGCAAATCACATCAGACAGGATATCCGGTGAAGCCGTGGATTATACAGAGATACATATTCCGATTGAAAATGATAAATTGAATCAAAGTGAACAGCAAAATGTGGTGCAATTTGATATACAGATGACGGATAGCAGTAGTGTTGATGTAGTATTTAATAACGGATATGCTCAGGATTATTTCAATAGTTGGAATACACAATTAGAGATTCAAGGACAGGAAAAGCGGACTATTACAAGAACCATTCCTCAGGACGCACAGGAAATAGTAATTCTCATTCAGGGAACGACTAACTTTGCTATATCAATACCTAGTATCTATAGCAGTACAAACTGTGGGTTTACGAATGAAGGAATAACGATACAAAATGAAAATATGGGTGATGTGGTTAATTGTCAGGTAGAATGTGAAGATGATAAAGTGTTATTTCTGTCGATACCATATTCTAAAGGTTGGAAAGCGACTCTTAATCAAAAAGAAGTAGAGATATATAAGGCAAATTATGGATTTATGGCGATAAAACTTCCTGCTGGAAGACATGTAATTGAATTAACATACAGAAACCCTTATATGAACATAGGAATGGTTATAAGTTTATTTAGTTTATGTGTTAGTGGTATTATTTTCTGCTATAATAAAAAAGTACTAAAATAAGTGATATATGTTGACAATGTCATAAATAAGGACGTATACTTATCCAAATAATGACTAGAATGAGAAAAATGTCAAAACAAGACAAAAGGAGTAGACAAATGATTAATTTTAATGTGCCGCCATACGTGGGAAGGGAATTGGAATATATCAGACAGGCGGTAGAAACCCACAAAATATGTGGAGATGGTACATTTACAAAACGGTGTAATGCGTGGTTAGAAAACCATACCGAAACAGCAAAGGCATTGTTGACAACATCTTGTACGCATGCAACAGAAATGGCAGCAATATTAGCGGACATCAAGCCTGGAGATGAAGTGATTATGCCGTCTTATACATTTGTTTCTACGGCAGACGCTTTTGTACTCCGAGGGGCAAAAGTAATATTCGTGGATATACGTCCTGATACAATGAATATTGATGAAACATTAATCGAAGGTGCCATAACAGATAGAACAAAAGCCATTGTACCGGTACATTATGCCGGAGTATCATGTGAAATGGATACGATATTGGATATTGCCAAACGACATAATTTAAAGGTAATAGAAGACGCGGCACAGGGGATGATGGCAACGTATAAAGGAAAAGCACTAGGTACTATGGGCGATTTTGGTTGTTACAGTTTTCATGAAACGAAAAATTACAGCATGGGTGAAGGTGGTGCACTTTTGATTCGGGACGCCCGCGATATAGAGAGGGCAGAAATTATTCGTGAAAAAGGAACAAACAGAAGTAAATTTTTCCGAGGGCAGATTGATAAATATACTTGGGTAGATGCCGGTTCGTCCTATTTGCCAAGTGAGTTAAATGCAGCATATTTGATGGCACAGTTAGAAATGGCAGAGGAAATTAATCAAGATCGATTAAAGAGTTGGAATACATATTATGAATTCTTAAAGCCATTAGCAGAGCAAGGTCATATTGAATTGCCATATGTGCCAGAAGAATGTAAGCATAATGGACATATGTTTTATATTAAGGCGAAAGATATTGATGAAAGAACGAAGTTAATTAACTACTTGAAGGAAGTAGAAATCAGTACAGTGTTTCATTATATACCATTACATTCTTCACCAGCAGGTAAGAAATTTGGAAGGTTTGTCGGGGAAGATACCTATACAACGAGAGAAAGCGAGCGTTTGCTTCGCTTGCCGATGTGGTACGGGTTACAGACGGATGAAATAGAACTGGTAGTAGCAAGTATACAAAAATTTTATAGATAGGAAATGGCAATGAAATATTCATTTGTAATACCATGTTATAAAACATCAGAGATTATCTTTGAAATGCTAGAAGGTATCCGTGAACAGATGTATTTAATGGATAAAAAAGATATTGAAGTAATTTTAGTTAATGATGCAACACCTGATTCTGGTGTGACGATACAACGGTTAAAAAAGGTATCTGCCACATATGACTTTGTAAAAGTAATCGATTTGGCGAAAAATGTGGGACAACATAATGCAACAATGGCGGGATTAAACTATGCATCAGGAGATGTTATTATCAGTATGGATGATGATATGCAGACACATCCATCACAGTTAGAAAAATTGTTGTTAGAATTAGAAAAAGGCTATGATATTGTGTATGGTCATTATCCAGAGAAAAAGCATAGTGGCTTTCGAAATTTCGGAAGCTGGGTTAATTATATGTCAGTTAGAATATTGATTGGGAAACCAAAAGAGTTAAAAACATCCAGCTTCTGGGCAATAAAAAAATTCGTAAAAGATGAAGCAACGCGTTATCAAAATTCTTATACCTATTTACAGGGATTGTTTCTTAGAATAACGCGAAATATTTCTAGTGTACCTGTTGAACATTTTGAACGAAAAATAGGTGAATCAAATTATTCCTTTAAAAAATTAGTGAAATTGTGGTCTAGTATTATTGGATTTTCGATTGTTCCACTAAGACTTGCTATTTATATTGGTTATCTTTTTTCAGGAATTGGTATAGTGGGAGCTATTGTAATTTTACTTAGAAAGTTGTTTGTGCCGGAAATAGCAATGGGATGGCCGTCTTTGATGATAGCGATCTGCTTTTTTTCAGGAATTAATCTGCTCTTTTTGGGATTAGTTGGTGAATATGTTGGAAGAATGTTTTTAGGAATTAACAAAACACCTCAATATGTGGTAAGAAGAATTATTCAGAATGGTCAGGAGGATGTATAAATGAAAAAGATAATGATTTTGGGCGCTGGAATTTATCAAGTACCTTTGATAAAAAAAGCAAGAGAATTGGGGATTTATACAATCGTAGTAAGTATTCCGGGTAATTATCCGGGATTTGAGTATGCGGATAAAGTATATTATGAAAACACTACAGATTATGACAAAATTTTGGAATTAGCTCGTGGTGAACAAATAGATGGAATTGTAACAGCAGGTACTGATGTAGCAGTTATTACAATAGGAAAGGTCTGTGATGCATTAGGATTGAAAGGTTTATCCTTTGAAGCGGCACAGATTGCTTCTGATAAAATGAAAATGAAGGAGCAATATGAAAAATTGGGTGTCAGAACTGCCAAGTTCAGATATGTAAGTTTGAATTTAGAAGATATCAAGGAAAAGACGGCTGAATTAGCATATCCTTTGATTTTTAAAGCAGTTGATAGTTCCGGTAGCCGAGGAATTATCCGAGTGGATAATGAAGAACGATTTGAAAAAGCATTACAGGTAGTAGCAGAAGTGACGAAAAAAGATTACTTTATCATAGAGGAGTTTTTAAAGGGAGATGAATTTGGAGCACAGGCGTTTATTTATAACGGTGAAATTCAATTCATTATGCCTCACGGTGATTATGTTTTTCATGGAAATACAGGTGTACCGATTGGGCATTGGGCACCATTTGAATTGTCTGATGAAATTGTAAAAGATGCAAAAGAAGAATTAAAGAAAGCGGCTGTTGCAATGAAGTTAGATAATTGTGCAATTAATGCGGACTTTATTCTTTATAAAGGAAAAACATATGTATTAGAATTGGGCGGACGTTCTGGTGCAACTTGTCTGGCAGAAATGGTTTCTTTGTATTACGGATTTGACTATTATGAAAAAATTATTCGTGCCAGTCTGGGTGAGGATGTTACTTTTGAATCTAATGGTGGAACAGCAAATGCGGCAATGTTGTTAAGTAGCAATAAGACTGGAAAGATTGTAAAAATTGAAAATCGTAATTCGGATGATCATATTGTTGAAGTACAATACGATTATGAAATTGGTGACCAAGTAAGACAATTTCAAGTTGGTCCGGATCGAATCGGACATGTCATTGTAAAGGGCGAAACGGTTGAACAGGCAAAAGAAACGTTAATGAAAGTGCTTGAAAAGATAAAAATTGAGGTGAATGAATGAAATTTATGTTAGTAGAAGGGGTTCGAAGATTGCTGCAAATGTTTTTCGGAATGACAATATTTGAACTTCCTGTTTTGCGTAGTTTGCGTTTGCTTGCGTATAGATTAGTGTTTGATATAGAGAAATCTCCAACATTTATTTCTAATCATGTGACCTTTTTTAGAGGTCATCATTATGTAGGTGAGTTAGATAGTGGCAAAAAGGCAGGGGTAATTAAGATTGGACAACATGTTTCCATAGCGGCAGATGTAGAGATTGATTATTGTGGCAGAGTAGAAATGGGAAAATATGTGTGGATATCAGAAGGTGTGAAAATCTTTACTCATACACATGAACTCATGCCAGAGCGTATTTATTATGAACCGCACACTATGAAACCTGTGGAACTTCAGATTGGTGATTATGCATGGTTAGGGGCAAATGTAATTGTATTGCCTAGCGTAAGAGAGATTGGCAAGAATGCAATTATTGGTTCAGGTAGTATTGTGACAAAGAATGTACCAGAGAATGCAGTGGTAGCAGGGAATCCGGCTAAAGTAATTCGATATTTGAGGGAGGATGAGGTTGTAAATGAAGAATAAAAAAATGGTATATATCTTATATCTTCATTTGATTATTTTATTATATTCTGCTTCTAGTATTTTTATTAAAGTAACTGCCAATATGGTTAATCAGTATGGGATATGCAACATTAAAGTTTTCATTACATTATTTATAGCATTTTTATTAATGGGTATTTATGCAATATTTTGGCAAATAATACTAAAAAATATGGAATTATCTTTTGCATATATGAATAAAGGTATTACAGTGGTTTGGTCTTTAATAGGTGCGGCTTTGATATTTCATGAACAAATTAAATTTATGCATATTATTGGGACTGCTTTTATAGTAGCTGGTATTCTGTTGATTGCAAAAGATAAGGAGGCTTAGTATGAAATCCTATATATGGATTATTTTGTCTATGATATTAACTTGTGTATCTCAGATTTTATTAAAATACAGCACTACCCAAAAACATGAGTCGTTGTTAAGCGTGTATTTGAATCTATATGTGATTAGTAGTTATATTATGTTAGGCATATCTATTTTAGTAGGTGTTGTTGCATACACAGAGATGGATTATAAATATGGTCCGGTATTTATGTCTTTAAATTATTTTATTATTATGATTGCAAGTAGGGTTATTTTTAATGAAAAAATCACAAGGAATAAGTTGATAGGGAATATCTTAATTGTTGTTGGTGTTATTATATTTGCGTTGTGTTAATTTGCAAAAAAGAATTATGTATGGTGATAAATTAAGGAGAAGAACATGAAAAAGCATTTTGGTAAGGTGTGTGCCTTTTTGGGTATTATTCTACACAGTGTGGTGTTTGTAAGTTTTTTTTATTTGTTTTATATGCAGACGATATACCCACAAGATACAGGTATTTTTGTAAGCGATTTGCGTGCACATGTAAGAGGTGCGTTAGCGGGAAGAGGATATAGCTTAAATAGAATAGTTTTAAAATATATGTATGCTGTTTTAGGAAATACGGTCGGGGTTGCTATTTTTTTAAGTGCTATTATGGTTTTCACTATTTTAGCAGTTTATTATTTTTTTATTTGCATTGATTCTATAAAAGGAAAAAATAGAACAGATAAGATGCGATTATCTTATTTGGGGTTAGCATTTAGTTCCATTTTCTTAATATCTATTTATCTGCCTAATATTTATGAATATTTTTATAAATATACATTAAATGCCAATGCATATCATAATAGTACATTTATTGAAATGCGTTTGTTTGCCATTTTATCAGTGTGTTGGTATATGAAGATACAAAAGGATTATTTGCTTAGAATTAAGATTGTGGATTGGATTATATTTACAATCTTCTTGTCAATAACAAATGCTTTTAAACCTAGTTTTATTATAGGATTTGCACCGGTTATGTTACTATTTTTTATAAAAGATTTTTGCTTGAATTTTAAAGATTTGAGAAGAGTACGAAATATCATTACTTTTGGTAGTGCAGTATTGTTTTCACTGGTGCCACTTATTTATCAATATAAAGTCTTATTTGGGAGCGATTCTAATGGAGGTGTTGCGTTTAAATTGGGTGGAACATTTTTTAATGGAGGCTCCCCATTTTGGCAATTAATATGTGGAATTAGTTTACCGGTTATTATCTTTGTGTATAATTTCGTTCATAAAAATGTGGATAGAATGTATAGTGTTATATGGTTCAATTTTGTAGTCAATTTTATAATTAAAGCAACATTAGTGGAAACAGGAAGCAGAGCGAATGATGGGAATTTTGGCTGGGGGTGTAGATGTGCCATTTTCTTTTTGTTTATATATAGTCTTTATATATTGTTGCATAACATTACAGATATAATTCGAGAAAAAAAGTGGAGTAAAGGGAATTGTGTTTATGTTATAGTAACAAGTTGTATGTTTGTAGCACACCTTGTTTCGGGAATGGTTTACTTTTGGGGAAATGTTTTTTGTGGTAATTGTTATCTGATTTGATTTTTAAACTTTTGTTAGTATATTGTGCTATATAGATTTTGCGAATAGACAAGATAACTGCGTATGAAATAATAGAATATATTGCCCGTGAAATTAGTCATGAAGGTTACGTTTATTGGTGATAATTTCTTTAAGCATGAGCCATATACAACAGAATTGACACAGATGGGCGTTGAAGTTCAATAAATGTGTTGGGATGGAATTGGAAAATATTCATAAGTGTGATAAGCAACAATACATTCTTAAGCATTTGTAAATGGTGATTGAATGAGAAATACAGACTATTATGACTTGTATTATTGGGATGCACGGCATATAATAAAAAAGCTAGTATTGGTGTACGGTAGATTTGTAAAAACTCAAATACAAAAGTTTTGAATATAAATGCTATTAGGAGGTGTGTAATGAAATTATTAGTGAAAAATGTTGCGAAGGTGAAGAATGCAGAAATAGAGATCGCAGGTATTACAACATTAATAGGGTATAATAGCACTGGAAAAAGTACGGTGAGTCGTTCTTTGGTTTCTATAGGAGAGATGTTTAGCAAATTTGATGAAAAAGTGGAAAAAGAAAAATTGTTGGAAGTTTCTCGTGAAATGGAACGATGGGAAGAAATGTATAGAAATTTATTGCGCAGCTATCAGATGCAGATAAAAGATGTTCATGCTACAAAAAGTATTAATATGCTGTATAATATTAGAAAAACAAGGAGAGGTGTATCGCAAATAGTTTTTGCGTGTGATAGTTTAGAGGCATTTATAGATGAAATGTATCGGTTATACAATGTCCAAGCATTTATGGAGTTGGAAGAAAACAATACCTATAAAGAACAAATAGACGAGAAACTATGTTCATTGTATGATGAGATAAAAAAAATAAAAGATAAGAATTTTACTGAATATGAACACAATATAATTGGCAAAACCTTGAATAAATATTTTAACAATCAATATTGTTCTTATTATAATGAGGAGCCAATGCATATAGTTATTACTAATGAAAATGATGAAATAAACAGCGTTTGCATTAGTATGAATGGTGATATTCAATACGAAAAGACAAGTACAGAAGATCTTTCCTTGATTTATATACAACCGGAACATATTTTGGATGGTATATCTATTTTGAACTTGAATTTAAATATGGATAAAACGTTAAATGATGAGATAGATGAAAACGAAACCTCTACAGAACGAGAAGAACGTATAAAAGCAATTAATATTGTAAATTCTGTAATTTCTAAGGAAAAAGAAATTGGTAATCTACAACGTGAAGGTGATGCACTTGTATATATGGACGCACATCTGAATAAAAATATAGACATAACAAATGTTGCTTCTGGAGCAAAAAATATTGTCATGTTAAAAAGATTAGCTGAAATTGGGAAAATACGAAAAAATACAATTTTGGTTTTTGATGAACCAGAACAGAATTTGCATCCGGAGTGGCAGTTGATGTTAGCTGAATTGTTGGTTGTGTTGCAGAAAGAAGTGGGATTAAAAGTTTTTATTAATACACATAGTCCTTACTTTTTGCGTGCTATAGAATATTATTCTGATAGAAAAGGCATGTTGAATATGTGCAAGTTTTATTATATGACTAATATAGATGGTGGACAGAGTGTATCAAAGGATATGACATTTGATTTAGGTAGAGTATATGGTGAAATGGCAGCACCGTTAGATAAGTTACTAGACGAAGGATATGGAGAAGATGAAGAAGTTTAACGAAATCTGTGAGGCTGAGAAAGCAGATGGAACAAAGTATAAGATAAAAAGTAATTTGGTTGATGTTGCTGCGTCAAAAACGAATAACGAAGAAAATAACAAATGGATTATGGCATATGGCAAGAATTTGGATATGATACAAATTATTGATGTGGACGAATTAAAAGCCTGGTATTGTGATAATTTTGTATCAATGGCAGAAACCAAAAGAGCTAGTAAACAACTTCACTCTTGCGATGCATTGTATATTAGTCCTAAAGCCACTAAGGAACACTATTTGATAGAATTTAAGAATCAGAGTAGGTTAGAATTTGGAGACAGTGCACTCTGTGAAAACATTAATATGAAAGCGTTTGATAGCAGACAAATGTTATATGATGTTTTTGGCAAGCGTTTTTCACCAGATAAAGTGAAAGAAAAAGTCAAATTATATATTGTATATAGTTATGAACAATCAGCAAAAGAGAATGACCAAAAAGTAATAGACCTAAGAAATAGGATACGAAAAACATCTAAAAGTAAGAATATCTCACGACAAGAACAAAAGCAAACTTCAAAAGAGAAAGCAGAGGGAAATATTGAAAAGGTTATGAAACAGCAACAAGAATTTTTTCAGGATGTACAGTTTATGAATGCAGAGATGTTTATTGCCTCTTTTGTTGAAATGGCAAAGAATGCTCCATGTAGTATGGGGTGAAAATGCATTTCCTCAACCCTTTACAAATTCACACATTTGGCGTATAACTACTAAGACTATGTTTTAGAAATAGGAGAATGTATATGCTAAGAGATATAAAAGATTTTTTGGATAAACGAAAATTAATTATGACTTTGGCCCAGTCAGACTTTCGAAAGAAGTTTGTTGGGTCATGTTTTGGTTTATTCTGGATGTTTGTTCAGCCGATCGTAACAGTGGCAATTTATTATTTTTAATCCATCTTGTTATGAAAATAACACCAGCAACGGACAAGCCATCTGTTTGGTGGTTACAAATGTTTTATTACATGTTTTGTAATGTAGTATTGATATTTGGAATAACAATTTTTACATCTGCCGTTAATGTATTATTTAAAGATATGGGGCAGATTGTAATAGTGTCTGCTGATTAGCTCCTAAATGCTTGATTTTACGGACTTTCAAGCCTAATTATGATATAATATTTGCAAGGTTTTCTATGATATAAAACATTTTTCCTTGCAGATTTTTGATGGGTTACACGAAAGGGAAAAACATGTACAAACCAAGTGAGAAGATACAACATTCATTCCTTGACTTCAATCAGCCAATGGGACTTCAAATGAATCCGAACAATCGCTGGATAAAAATGGCTGATTGTATTCCTTGGGATGAATTTGAAATAAAATATGCTGAGCTGTTTCCAAGTGATACCGGTAACATTGCCAAGCCACTTCGTATGGTATTAGGACCTTTGATTATTCAGACAAAGTTTCAGTATGCTGACCGCGAACTTGTGGAACCGATTACAGAGAATCCATATCTGCAGTACTTTATCGGACTTTGGGGATATCAGGACGAAGCACCGTTTGCTGCAAGTACATTGTTTTTTCCGTAAACGCATTTCGGCAGAAATGCTATTGGAAGCAAATGAATATCTTCTCGCTCACAAAGATGATGATAAGAATAATCCTACTCCTCCGTCTGCCGGAGGCTCTGATGATGATATTTCAAAAGAAGAAAACAAAGGAACATTGACTTTGGATGCGACTTGTGCACTTGCAAATATTCGTTATCCACAGGACATTTCTCTTTTGAATGAAGCAAGGGAAAAAAATGGAAACCATCATTAAGTTATATGAACAACAGAAGTACATGTATGATAATAAGGTACATTCCCTAGAATACCGTATCGTTAGCATTTCACAGCCATGGCTTCGTCCGATTGTCAGAGAAAAAGTCAAAGCACCGGTTGAATTTGGAGTGGATATAAACAATGGAACTTATAAATATCTGCTTAATCAGCAAACACTAAAGTAGTATTTTGGAGTCTTGCCTTATGTGCATATCAGTGATAAAATGGTAGCGAAAAAGTGCAGAGATTAATATTAGCAACTTTACAATTTTTGTAGGGAATAATAATAGTGGAAAAACATACCTAATGCAATTGATTTATATGAAGAAGCAAAGGTAATACTGGGGTTGGAGTAATGATTTTTAATGCAAGCAAAATCAAGGGTGAGATACAAAAGAACCGTTTATATTTAGTGAAAACGGATGGTATATTCCATTTGATTGAACAGTGCAAAGCAGAACCTCAGAGTTAAAAATATTACGCTCTTTTGCAAACGGAATGGTTGAAATTATGGGAACAGAATATCCATATGAAGTTTTGCATTTGGAGCAAAGTGGAGTTTCCTACGAATGTAAACAAGTCTTGGAATTATAAGATTAGACAAATAGGTTATTATATCGTCACACATGTGGCAGAATAGAGGTTATTATGAAACATAAGAAAGCATTACTGATTGGCTGTAGTTTTGTTATCAGCATGGGAGCCGCTTATTTTATCGGTCAAAAAGTAGTGGTGCCGCTGTCTGAGCAGAAAAAGGAACAGAATATGGAAGTGACAGACAACACAGAGCATACAGAGGCAGGGACAGTTGACGAAACGATTGGCTCAGAGGGTGCTGACAATGTCGTTTTATTTAATTTTGTAGATAATATGGAGAGTCTGGAGTACCAGAATAAGGAGGAAACGTCAGATAATCCATGGGGAAGCACAATTAGCAAAATAGAAGACGAAACAGTAGGAACTTCTATCGTTATGATGCCAAACACATATATGTCAGCTAATTATCATGTGACAGGCAATGAAAAGGTGATATGGCGTTATAATATTCATCCTTGGATGGCAGAAGCTACCGATGGCTTGACCATGCATGTTCGTGTGTATGTGAATGGAAATGAGGAGCCAACTTTCAGTCAGGACTATGATGTTGCCCCAACAACAGAATATCAGACAGCAGAACTTTCTTTAGCAGAAGTGCGTGGACAAGATGTAAAGATTACATTTTCTGTTGGAAACGGAGCAAATAATAATTCCGATGGTGACTGGCTGGTATTGAATCAGTTGCGAATTGAAAGTGTGGCAGAACAGAATACCACATCTGCAGGAGATGCAGAAGCACAAAATAATAGTACGATTCCTTCGGATAGTGTATTGTCTGAACCTGTGGAATATATATCACTTACGGATAGCTTTGATGATTTGCAGTTTGAAAATAGAGCAGATAATAGCGACAATCCATGGGGAAGCACCATTAATAATATGTTGACAGAACAGGATGAACCAGCCATTGTTATGATGCCATATACAGCGATACAATGTTCTTTTTACACATCCGGCAATGAAGTATTTCAATGGTCGGATTCCATCCACCCTTGGGTTGCCGATGTTTCAGATGGTATGCCAATGCAGATTCGTGTGTACAAGGATGGAGAAAAGGAACCGGCATTGACACAGGGTTATACCATATCTGCGGAAAAAACAGCAAGAACATTAGATTTATCTCAATTTAAAGGGGAACGTATTGTTTTAGAAATAGCGGCAGAGGAACCAGAAGGAGCTGACACATCAGGTGACTGGCTATTTTTGGAAGAAACGAAGATTATGAGTACTGGTGATGTTGATAAGTTAAAAGAAATGACAGAAGAATATTGGGAAAGTACGAATGTGCAAGGATATTCTTATATAGAAAATTTTGAATCATTAGAAGTGTCTGGGCAGATGGATACGGAAGATACTCCGTGGGGCAAGACAATATGTAAGGCAAATGATGAACAGAACGGTGAATTTTTATTTATGCAGCCGAATACAGCAATATCCTATACGTTGGAAGTATCGGAAGAATGTATATTAAAAGGAACGGGAAAGATTCATCCGGCTGTCAGCAGTTTATCAGATGGTGTAAATGTCTTTGTGAATGTATATGACGCAAACAATGAGAATAGAAAAAGTGAAAAATTGTTTATACCACCAGAGGGAACATCCATTGAATTGGACTTGAGTGAATTTAAAGGACAAACAATGAGAATAGAAGTTGCCTGTGATGTGGGGGATAATACGGATGGAAATGGAGATTGGTTAATTTGGTCTATGCTAGAACTAGTGGGAGGCAACACTTATGTGAAATCAGCACATTATTTTTCGGACGAGTGGCCTATAAACTTCTGGAATAGTGAGATGGATAACGCGGAAGCAGAGTTAGCACAGATTAAGGCAGATGGATTCGACAGTATTATTTTAGTAATACCTTGGAGAGAATTTCAGCCAACCACAGATCCGGTGTCCTATAATGAATATGCATTCCAAAAGCTGTCAGATGTGATGGAATTAGCAAAGGCGGCTGAATTGGATGTAGTAGTGCGTGTCGGTTATACATGGGATTATTATCAGGATGCGGATGATATCATTACCGACCGTTTCTACAAAATAACCGGAGATAAGGTGGTGTCAGATGCTTGGTATGCTTATGTAGATAAGATTTATGATACCATTTCAGGATATTCTAATTTCAAGGGGGCTTTTCTAACATGGGAAGATTTCTGGAATAATTTAAATGTATGCAGTGCCGGACTTAGTGAACAGGAGTCAATACAAACAGCATCATTTATGGGCTATCAGGACTTTGTGAAAAAGCATTATACATTAGAATCGTTTAATGAAACATATGGAACCTCATATACATCTTTTAGCGATATTAGAATTCCCACACTGACAGAGCCGGATATGTATGCATTTTATGAATATTATGATGATTTCTTGAATCAAATTCTTTTGAATTCTCAGAAAGTATTTCCAAATCTTTCTATGGAAGTGCGCATTGATGGTGATGTGATTTACAGTAAAACAAATGAGGTAGTGTATTATTACCATGATAGTACCTATGCATGTGGAGATTCCGACATGACAACGGTTATGTATGGTATTCCAATGGGATTTGAAAACAAGGGCGAACGTGTGACAGCAAAAGAAGCCATGGTGAAGACGGAGTATATTTTGAGCAAGTTGTTAAAGGAAAATGGGCAGAAAAATATTTATGTAGATCAGTTTATTTATGCAGATAATACGCCAAAATTTAAAGATAATGCACAGATTAAGCCAGAGGAGTTAGGTGAGTATCTCACAAGTGTATATCGTATATTGAAACGTTATACATGGGGGTATGGTGTCTGGACTTATCGCAATTATTGCGCCAACATGTTCTATAATCCGCAGTTCGCATTGGATGTTGATGGATGGAATATTGTAGGCGATGCAAGTGTGGAAAAGGTAGAAAATAGTAATATGTTAAAGTTAAAGGCTGGTTCTGTTATATCCCAGACGATACCGGAAGTGCGTAATCAATTCCCGGCAGAACAATATATCTTGGAATTTGATATTCAAATTGAGGAAGCATGTCAGGTTAAGTTACAGGTTGGTGAAGCGGTAAAGGAAATAACCATACCGGAAAGTGGAAACTATTATCTGGAATTTACACCAGGGGATAAATTTGATATCTCTTTTGTATCAGAAAAAGACTGCACTTTAGATAACATGAAGTTATATTCCCAGGTACAGGAAGGTTTGCTGTATGATGATCAGGGATTTGAATTAGAGCAGATAAGTAACTTAAGAACATTAAATGAGAAATTGGCGAGATAGGTGGTATGATGAAGAATAAGAAGAATATAGTATCGTATGCAGTTCTCGTTGTGTTAATTGCATTGAGTGGATTTATTAGTTTTGGATTAGATTGGAACGTAATATTATGTATCGTATCAGGTGTTGTCTGTTATCTATACCTTGGTAAATATCCGTATTCGTCATGGATTAAGCTGTTAGGTGCTTATATTTATGGTATGGCAGGTGTACACGGCACAGCAGGACAGTTAGAAGTTTATAGATTCTTGCCACTTACGATTGTATTATTATTGATAAGCATTGACATGACACTGCAAAAGACAAGATATGGTCTATTGGCAGTAGTAGCAGTTCTTTTGCTTGGCTTACAGGGCGAAGTAGGAATGCTACTGGCAGTGATAATTGGAATCTGTTATGCCGCGTATCAACTCGTATTTTTAGAAGCAGAATCTAGGAAAAAATGGGGTGCCATCATTGTTTTGGCACTCGGATTCGTAAGTGGTATTCTTCTTTCTTCACCAATCTGGTGGAAGGAATGGAGTTTCCGTGCGGCGACATCATTAAGTAATGTATATCAAAGTGAAATGCCGATGGCACTTTCCGGACTTAGACAGATAAAGACATTATTGTTACGTTTGCTTTCTAATAATTTACAGGGTTCTGCTCAGAATTGGAAAGGGCATGGCGATTTTTCTACTGTTTTTCCTGTCTTTTTATCGGTATTGCTGGTGTTGTGCCTAATACAATACTTGTATAAAATAGGTTGGAAAGACAGAAATTCAGGAAAATTATTACAACATATCATTCCTTTTATAGCGTTTGGTATGTTATGTATGGTTTATTTCAATGCAGGAACGTATATCATTGCAAGTCAGGTAATGACAGGCTTGTTGATTGCCTTTCTTCCATATTTTGTATCACTGATTTGTCATACATTGAATGGCTTAATGGAACAACATGTGTGGGGTTCCTGGTGTAATCTTGCAATAACATTTGGTTGTATTATATTCTGTATTGTTTATGGAAATAAATCAGATAGTGATTTTGGTCTGGCAACAGTGGTAATTTCTGTGGTTTTATTGCTGGCTTGTTCCCTTGTATTGGAATGCTTATACCGTTTAAAGAGGGACAAGATAAGACAAATACTTACATTGGTCTTGTTCCTGCTTGTAGCAGTGAATTTATGTACAGATAACTGGATTTCAATGAATAATGATTCTCGGGATGGGAAAGCAGATAACAAGAGTTATGAACAGATCTTGCAGGAAATTGAGAATGAGGAAGGCGATAATGTATATCGTATTGCAAATCTTACAGATGTGCAGTTAGAGAATGGCAATTTGGCAGAGTTTGGGACGAATTCACTCACAGAAGGTCTTGTGGCATATTGTGAGGAAATGGGCAATCAAGGCTACTTTGAATCACTTCAAAATGGAATTTCTTACAAGAATCACAATATGGGTATGTATTTTGATACTTCTGCCGCACAGCAGATGGGGGTAAAATATGTCATTACAGACAAAGCTCGTGAATGTGAAGGCTGGACATTATTTGCATCATATGGTGATTATTATGCGTACCGCTGCGATACCGTTCAGTCAATAGCTTCTGTTTATCAAAGTACCATACCGGAAGCTTCTTTTGCGAATTATGATAGCATGGAACGTCTGGCATACACTTGTGATACAGTTGTATTAGAGCAGACGAGCGTAGCAACCGCGTATGTGAATAACAATGAATTCGCAGAACGGCAGGAAGTTTTGGCATATGACGATGTAGCTTGTGACAATGTAGAGCTTCAAAAGACAGAGTCTGGTGTAAGTGGTAAAAGTCAGAAGGAAGGAGCCATCGTTTTACCATTTGTAGCAAATGAAAATCGTGGCAATAGCATTTTTGATACTTATGTTTCATTAGAAGATCGTGGAAGAATATGGATTGACATATTAAATACGTCAGGTGATGTTTGTGAAAAAATGGAATATTATGTGGATGGACAGGATGAGGTTTCGTTTAAACTACCTACGGATGCCACCGCATTGCAGATTACATTTGAAACAGAAAATGAATTTAAAATAGAGTTTCCTACGATATATGAGATTACAGAAGAACATTTAGCACAGCCTGCTATCGTAAAAGAAGTAAAACATGGGTATGAGGCGGATGTGAATGTAGAGAAAAAAGGAATATTTTATTTAGCAATACCATATGATGTTCGTTATGAGGCGTATATTGATGATAATAAATGTGACATTCTTCGAGCTAATTATGGATTTATGGCAGTAGAAGTTCCAGAAGGCAGTCACACCATAAAGCTTATCAATACGCAAAATGAAGTATTACCATATATTTGCGTTGTTGTTGCAGGTATGGCGATACTGGCTATATTGGCATTTTGTATTCATAAACATCTGGAAGTAAAGATAGCAGACAAGTTACTTCATACAAAGTGGAAGAAAGCATTTGATAATAAAGGCGGTAAGATATGGGTATTTTTCATATTTGCAGCAAGCTTTATATTATTGTTGTTACAGCATCGCATATTGAATATTTTCTATGATGATTATGCAAATGCTGCTCTTTGTTATGGCAAGACAATAGAGGGCGCAAATGGAACAGATTTTACCATGAACCAGTTAGTAGAATGGGCAAAATGGTGTTACATGAACTGGGGAGGAAGAATCTTATATGCAGGCTTATTCCTGATACCAATGTTAAAAAATGGTGCCACATTGTATATGGTGGTTCAAGCATTTGTAATCACAATATTGATCTATATTATTTACCGTATGGTATGTTATTTTAGTGGACAAAAGACAAGTGTACCTGCCGCAGTTGTTCTTTGGCTGTTATATGGTCTTATTGGGAGAGATATTCATGTGCAGGGAACTTACTGGGCTTCGGCATCTATCTTATATGTGTGGCCTTTAGTAGCAGTATTCTGGACATTATTTGCCTTTATGGCATTGGTGAAGCGTATGAAGTCAGGTAAGCCGGTGAATGTTGGTATTTGCCTGCCGGCTATTTTAATACCGGCATTTTTTGCAGGTTTTTCTCAGGAACAGACAGGTTTGTCTTTGATTGTTGCATTAATTCTTTTAATTGTATTTATGGAAGGAAAAGATTGGAAGAACTATCAGAAATTAAATTGCCCGGTATTGTTAGTATCTATTATCAGTTATGTGTTGGAGGTAGCGGCTCCGGGAAATTACGTTCGATTAGATACAAATGAGTTTGCACAGTTATCATTTTTTGAAAAAATAAAAACAAATGTACCACTGATTACAGACATGTTTTTTGAAAACAGTTTCCTGTGGATTAATTTGGTATTATTGTTAGCAATGTTGCTGATGTCTTGGCAATTATTTCAGAAGAACAAAAAACATGTGTTGTTTTTAGTCCTTACAATAATAAATGTTGTGGGCTATATTGGAATGGAGAAAATAGGCTTCTGTGGAACGTTGACACTTTTATTTGAGGTGGAATTTTTACTGTATCTGTTGGTTTTATGTGGATTTTATTTTATTTCCAGTAAGCGTGGAGAATGTATGGCTTATGTAGGAGCCGCTGTTGTATCTGTATATTGTCTGGTAATTTCACCAGCCGTACAGTTCCGTTCTTATATTGAATATATGTTTATTGTATTTATGATTGTTGCAGTTGTATTGTCAGATGTGTGGAATGCGGTAAGGAAAAAAGCAATTTGGAGAGAAGTGTATATTCTTGCAGGATTGGCAATCGCTTTGAAGGCTGCTATGATGTTTGGAACGATGTATCACGGATATGTGGCAAACAGTTATAGTTTAGCTTACAATCACGAAGTACTAAGCAGTTACAACGGAACAGAGAAAGAACTCATATTATCGAAAGCGGACAATGATGTATACCGTTTGCAGATGCCATATGATGAAGGTTTTGAATATATTGAAATATGGCTTCGGGAATACTATGATATTCCGGCAGATGTAACCATTCGATGGTGTGAGCATATAGATTATAAGAATTTTACAGCAGAGGATCTTTTAGCGGGACAAGGATATGAAAAGAAAGGGGAAATATATGAAAATGGATGGTTAGGTGCTTATGGTGACATCATTTTCTCTGACGAGGTGAAAGAGTTGACATTACTTTGCTCTACAAAACAGGGAGAAGAAGATATGACATTATTTATTGAACTTGATGGAAGGCATTATGCTTACGACATTGGTCAGCATATGAAAAAAATTACAATACCAGTATCAGAATTGCATAGTAATAGAATACATCTTGTTCCAGAAGAAACGTACATGGCAAAAGGTAGCAAAAATGCAATATCGGTTCGTGTACAGGTTCAGGTGAATCGATAATTGTTATAGCTTGTATGAAAGTTCTAGTTTGTGGAATTGGTTTCTCATGTTGGCATGTGGCACATATATTCTTCAAGTAGTTGTATATTGTAGCATCGCACTTGCTTATTTGTCTGATTGTACACAGTAAAAATTTAGAGCAGTTTGCTATGGCAATCTGCTCTTTCTCTCTACCGGACGGTTATGTAATAAATTTCTAAAAATCCGTGAAGAGTATGTAAGTAAAGGAAGAATAATATTACAACCATTTGCTGGTTGAATTGTTTCGTGAAAAATTGATGAAGATAGAACTTGAGAAGGCAATTAAAATCTGTGAAATAGCATATAATAGTGCGTTTTACAAATTGGCTACATAATGTAATTCTTTACAAATCCCAATTATAACATATACTTAAATAGATTATGTGAAGTTGTAAGTACCATGGGTACAAGATAAGGAGATTTCTCATGAAGGAACGTTTAAAATATATTGACGGTATAAAAGGCATTGCCTGTTTTTATATGTAGTGTTATATGCCGCTTGGATTGGAGATATTAACACTAGTATTCAAGTCAGTCATGCATTTTGGATGATGACCTATTTACTGGTTGGATTTTATATTGCAGTCTTACTAGCTATGGTAGTGAAGCATACTTCAAAATGGAGTTACCTGTTATTGGGGTTTGCTGCGTGGATTGCGTTTGGAGTGGGACAATATTATTATCTCATGGTAATTGCAGGTGTTTGGCTGGCAGATATCAGTAGAAAAAAACACACAGAAAATACTCAAAAATGGTATTATCATGTAGTATGTGCAATAGTCTTGCTGGTTGGACTTTATCTGGGAGGATATCCAAGTGGAATGATACCGACGAATCATTATGCGATGTGGCCGTTTGGACAAGTGCCCAATATGTGCGTTTTTTATCATGCACTGGCAGCAGTGATGGTGTTTGCGGTGTTGCTCCATTGGAGACCGTTTCAGTTGGTGTGTAGTTTTAAGCCGTTTTGTCTGTTGGGAACCATATGTTATGGAGTATTTTTACTGCAGACACCGATAGAATTTTCTTTCTCATTGGGGATTTTTCAGAATTTGTTAAATAATGGGAGTGGATATCATATTTCTGCGTGCATTAGTTTCTTGATATCCACAGCAGTGTTGTTGCTATGTTCAAGCATTTTTCATTTTCTTGTGGAGAAAAACTGTGATAAAGTGTTAAAAATAGCCCAAGAACGATTATTGAAAAAGAACGAGAGTTGATTATGAAAGATTTTAAGAAGAAGTATATAGAGAGAAAAGAAGGAATCTGCGTTGCATTTACCACCCTTGCACAGGAGAAGTTAGGCGGTGCGTTAACCTTATCCGCTAAGAAAGATGGATTTTTTTCACCATGGATTAATAACAATCTCAGACAGATCTGAAGCCATGTGATGACATTTATACAGTTGATCGATAATATCTGGGGAAACAGCATGTTAATGACACGAAGATAACCAATTTTGTAAGCTCCATATACACTCGGTATAATAAACAGTAGGATGGCATAAATAGCAATAACCAGCCAGTGTCCACATTTCCAAAAGCTATATTGCTCAGGAATGATTGTATCATAACACGCCAGCAGAATGCATACAGCATTACTTGTATGGCAATAATCATTAAGGAAAGCAGTAGAGTCTTTCACCATTCGCATGAATTTAACAGCCTTTCTTTCTTACTTATAACCTAAACAAGCATAGTGATATAGTACGGAAATGTCAATAATATTGTATCCTTAAGCGAATAACTTTAAGTAGATAATAAGAAAAATTCTGGAAAAAAAGAGATTGAAAAAAAATAGATACTATGATAAAATTTATCAGATTATGTAAAGTGTAATAGTTTATTTTGGAGGATTAAATATGAGAACTTATTTAGTTACTGGTGGTGCCGGATTTATCGGTTCCAATTATATTCACTACATGTTTAAAAAGTATGGTAAAGAAAATATTCGTATTATTAACGTAGATGCATTAACATATGCAGGTAATTTAGAGAATTTAAAAGAAGTAGAAGAATATGAGAATTATACTTTTGTGAAGGCTGATATCTGTGATAAAGATGCAATTGCCAAGGTATTTGCAGAAAACGACATTGACCGTGTGGTACATTTCGCAGCAGAAAGCCATGTAGACAGAAGTATTAAGAATCCGGAAGTGTTTGTTCAGACTAACGTATTAGGAACCTTAGTTATGTTAAATTGTGCAAAGGCAGCATGGGAGCTTCCGGATGGTACTTATAAAGCAGACAAGAAGTTTTTACATGTTTCTACTGATGAAGTATACGGTTCTCTTCCGGATGATGAGACAGCTTTCTTCTATGAGACATCTCCAATCGATCCACACAGCCCATATTCAGCAAGTAAAGCATCTTCTGATATGTTAGTAAAGGCTTACATTGATACCTACAAGTTCCCTGCAAACATTACAAACTGCAGTAACAACTATGGTCCATACCAGTTCCCGGAGAAGTTGATTCCATTGATTATCAACAATGCATTACAGGGCAAGAAGCTTCCGGTATATGGTGATGGTAAAAATGTAAGAGACTGGTTATATGTAGAGGATCATGCAAAAGCAATTGATATGGTTCAGGAACAGGGCAGATTAGGTGAGCGTTACAATATCGGCGGTCACAATGAGAAGCAGAATATTGAGATTATCAATATTATTTTAGAAACATTACAGGAAATGTTACCGGAAGGTGATCCGCGTAAGGAATTAGTAAGTAAAGAATTAATCACATACGTAGAAGACAGAAAAGGTCATGATAGAAGATATGCGATTGCACCAGATAAGATTAAGGAAGAAATCGGCTGGTATCCGGAGACCATGTTTAAAGAAGGTATTCGTTTGACAATTAAGTGGTTCTTTGAGCATGAAGACTGGATGAAAAATGTTACAAGTGGTGATTATCAGAAGTATTACAGCGACATGTATGCAGGAAAAACTGCGGAATAGGAGTGCTCATAACCATGAAAGGTATTATATTAGCAGGTGGTTCTGGAACCAGATTATATCCATTAACCAAGGCAATCAGCAAACAGATTATGCCGGTTTATGATAAGCCGATGATTTATTATCCATTGTCCACACTGATGTTAGCTGGAATCCGGGAGGTACTGATTATCTCTACTCCTCGTGATTTGCCGATTTTCCGCGAACTGTTAGGGGATGGCTCCCAGTTGGGAATGGATATCCGGTATGCAGTACAGGAATCCCCAAGAGGGTTGGCGGATGCATTCATTGTTGGTGCGGAATTTATTGGAAATGACAGGGTGGCTCTTGTATTAGGCGATAATATTTTCTATGGTCAGAGCTTCTCACAAGTTCTCCAGAGAGCTGCAACGCGTGAAACTGGTGCGACTATTTTCGGTTATTATGTAAAAGATCCAAGAGAGTATGGTGTAGTAGAATTTGATGAGACTGGTAAGGCATTGTCCATTGAAGAAAAGCCGGAGAATCCAAAGTCCAATTATGCAGTTCCGGGTTTGTATTTTTATGACAATGATGTAGTTGAAATTGCAAAGAATGTGCAGCCTTCTGCTAGAGGAGAAATTGAAATTACTTCAGTAAATAACGAGTACTTAAAGCGTGGAACCCTTCAGGTAGAAACATTAGGTCGAGGATTTGCCTGGTTAGATACTGGTAATCATGACATGCTTTTAGCAGCTGCTGATTTCGTTTCTGCATTCCAGAAGCGTCAGGGACTATACATTTCCTGTATTGAGGAGATTGCTTACAAGCGCGGTTTTATTGACCGTGAGCAGTTGTTAGTTCTTGCACAGCCACTTATGAAGACGGCATATGGTCAGTATTTAGCAGATATTGCAAATGGATTATAAAAGAATTGAATAGAAAGGAAGCATAGCAATGGGAAAAATTACAGTAGAAACATGTCACATTGAAGGTCTGAAGGTGATTACACCAACTGTTTTTGGTGATGAACGTGGATACTTCATGGAAACATACAATTACAATGATTATAAAGAAGCTGGTATTGATATGGAATTCGTTCAGGATAACCAGTCAATGTCAAAGAAAGGCGTGTTAAGAGGACTGCATTTTCAGATTAACTTCCCACAGGACAAGTTAGTAAGAGTGGTAAGTGGAGAAGTGTATGATGTAGCAGTTGACCTTCGCGAAGGTTCTCCTACGTACGGACAGTGGTATGGTGTGCTTTTAAGTGCAGAGAACAAGAAACAGTTCTTTATTCCAAAGAATTTTGCTCATGGCTTTGTTGTGTTATCCGATACAGCAGAATTTGCATACAAATGTACAGATTTTTATCATCCAAATGATGAGGGCGGTCTTGCATGGAATGATCCGGAAATTGGAGTAGAATGGCCGATTCCGGAAGGAATGGAACTGATAATTTCTGAAAAGGATCAGAAATGGGGCGGCATTGCCACATTGAAAAAATAATGACAGGCCCGGTTCTAGCCGGGCTTTTATTTGTTGCTATCTGTCAGTTAAGAAAGAATTAATATTTTATTAATTGAAAACTACATATGTGTAGGGTATGATAGATAAGTAATTTTTTGAAACGAAAAGAGAAAGGGTGGTAAGAATGGCAGAGCAGAGAAAAGCGCCTGTAAAATCTACAGGAAGCAAAAAAGCTGAAAAAAAACCAATGTCAAAGAAGAAGAAAAAGAGAGTAGCGATTATTGTTGCTGAAGTTGCTGTAATTGTAATTGCATTGATTGCGGCTGCAATCATGCTTATGTTTGATAAATTAGGAACGATTACGGGTATTGGCGAAGATGGTTCTGTAATTAACAGTAGTGTAGATAAGGATGCAATTATTATCAATCCTGACTTGCAGGATGATAATATGAAAGGTTACTGGACTCTTGCTGCGTTTGGTGTAGATTCCAGAACCGGTTTGTTGGGTGCGGGAACGCTAAGTGATACCATTATCATTGTGAGTATCAACAAAGAGACAAGCGAAGTAAGAATGGCATCTGTATATCGTGATACATATTTAGATATCGGAGACGGAAAATATCGAAAAGCAAATGCTGCATACAGTGCAGGCGGTCCACAGCAGGCAATTGACATGCTAAATAAGAATCTGGACTTAAATATTACTGAGTTTGCAACTGTGAACTGGAATGTATTAGTAGAGATTATTGATAAGCTTGGTGGTGTTGATGTAGAAGTTACCGATAAGGAAGCAAAGGCTGTTAATAAGTATTTACAGGAAACAGCAGATAAAACTGGCGTAAAGGCGAATTTCTTATCTGGTGGTGGCGATTTAACATTAGATGGCGCACAAGCAGTTACCTACTGCCGTATCCGTAAGGGTGTAGGTGATGACTTTAAACGTACAGAGAGACAGCGTACTGTCATTCAGTCTATGCTGGCAAAAGCGAAGAAGACGGATCTTATCACGTTAACTTCAGTTGCAAATGATTGCTTTGGAAACTGTGCAACAAACGTTTCCCTGAATCAGATTCTTGGGTTGTTGGGAAAAGCAACTAAGTATGAAATTGTGGATACTTCATCTTTCCCGAAAGAGACAAGATCCCCGAAGGTAAGTGGTTTAGGTGCTTGTTTAGCACCATCAGGAAGCTATGTAGATGAAGTGACAAACTTACATACTTTCTTATATGGTGATTCAGAAGAATATGTACCATCTGAGACGGTAAAAGCAATTGGAGCGCAAGTGGATGCACAATAATTCTTTACGAAGAATGTAAAATATGATATGCTAAGAACGGTTTACTTAGCAAGGGCGCTGGTGCAAACCAGCGTCTTTTTTCTATGTACACGATAGAGCATTGTAAATGCATAATGTGAAGCTTGTGTGTATGAATATAGAAAAGACAACATAAAATACTGTGAATGCTTTGAAAAGCAACAGGTTGGGAGGGAATAGGTATGTGTGGTATCGTAGGCTATATTGGTTCAGAAAAGGCAGCACCGATTTTATTAGATGGTCTGGCAAAGTTAGAGTACAGAGGATATGATTCAGCCGGTCTTGCCGTTTATAATAAAGAGAATGATACATTGCAGTTTAAAAAAGCGGTAGGAAGATTGAAGGTGTTGAGTGAACTTACACATGACGGTGTCATGATGCCGGGGAATGTGGGCATTGGTCACACCAGATGGGCAACTCATGGGGCACCATCCGAAGCAAATGCACATCCGCATTATAATGCAGAAAAGACCATTGCTGTTGTTCACAATGGTATTATTGAAAATTATGTAAAATTAAAAGAAAAACTGACAAAGAACGGATATAAGTTCCAGTCAGAGACCGATACAGAGGTTGTAGCACATCTGTTAGATTACTACTATAAAGGTAATCCATTAGAAGCCATTACAAAAGTAATGCACCGAGTGGAAGGATCTTATGCCCTTGGAATCATTTTCAAAGACCATCCGGAAGAATTATATGCTGTTCGAAAGGACAGTCCATTAATTGTTGGCGAATGTGAGCATGGTAATATTATTGCTTCCGATGTTCCGGCAGTTTTAAAATACACAAGAGATGTATATTTTATTAATAATGAAGAAATAGCAAAGTTAGCGTTGGATGGTATTACATTCTATAACGTAGATGAAGAAGAAATCAAAAAAGATGTAACCCACATTGAATGGGATATTACTGCCGCAGAAAAAGGCGGATATGAGCATTTTATGTTAAAGGAAATGTATGAACAGCCAAAGGCAGTTCGTGATACCTTGTATGCATATTTGAAAAATAACAAACTGGATTTATCCGCGGTAAATTTAACAGAAGAAGAAATGAAAAACATAAGCAAGATTGTAATTGTAGCTTGTGGTTCCGCCTATCATACCGGTGTTACGGCAAAATACATTTTAGAAGGCATTTCCAGGGTACCGGTAGAGGTTGACTTAGCATCAGAATTCCGCTATCGCAATCCGATTTTTGATAAAGATTCTCTGGTGGTTATTATCAGCCAGTCAGGGGAAACAGCAGATTCTTTAGCGGCATTGCGTGAAGCTAAGGCAAATGGGATAAAGGTGCTTGCAATTGTAAACGTAGTAGGCAGTTCCATTGCAAGAGAGGCAGATGCTGTACTGTATACTTTGGCAGGACCGGAGATTGCGGTTGCGACTACGAAGGCGTATAGTGCACAGTTGATAGCCCATTATGTATTAGCGTTAAAATTAGCAGAGGTAAGAGGAACTATCGACGGGGATACATTAGAATCTATGATCGAAGATTTGAAGTGTCTGCCTGACCAGATTGAAATGGTATTGAATAACAAAGAGCGTATCCAGAAGTTTGCCAACCGTTATCTTGCAGCAAAGGACGTATTCTTTATCGGAAGGGGAATCGACTATGCGATCTCCTTAGAAGGTTCTTTAAAGTTGAAGGAAATCTCCTATATTCATTCTGAAGCGTATGCGGCAGGAGAATTAAAGCATGGAACGATTTCTTTAATAGAAGAAGGAACCTTGGTAGCTGCTGTGGTAACGCAGGAAGATTTATATAAGAAAACAGTAAGTAATATTGTGGAAGTAAAATCCAGAGGTGCATTTGTAATTGCAGTAACCAACGAGGGCAATGCAGAAATTGAAGAAAACTGTGATTATGTAATCTACATTCCGGGAACAAACAAGTACTTTACCAATTCCTTAGCCGTAATTCCGTTACAGTTATTTTCCTACTATATTTCCATCGGTAGAGGCTGTGACGTAGACAAACCGCGTAACCTTGCTAAATCTGTTACGGTTGAATAGATACAATTACTCTATCTTTTTTAAAGATTACGACACATTTTTATCACAAATACTTATTATGATAGATTTGTAAGCGGAAAGATAACTATTCAGAATAGGACTGTATTGTACAGCACAGTCCGTATGAACCGATAGTGAGTGCAGGCAAAAGCCGCGTCACAGGAGATTTTGTATGGATATATGTTGATAACTATGGGATATGGAATAGTTACGAAAACAAAGCAAGGAACGTGTGGTTCTTGTTATGGAATAGAAAGGAAGAGTATTATGTACGATAATTATGAAAATGAACCAGTAGGTAACGATAATCAGGGAGAAAATTCTTATTACGGAGAGAATTATCCATATGGAGAACAGTCGCAGAACCAGTCATCTACTTACCAGTATTCCTCACAGCAGGATACAATGAATAACCAGCCGCCTAAGAAAAAGAAAGGCAAAGGGAAAAAAGTAGGGATTGTTGTAGGTTCTGTGGTAGCAGCAGGCTTGGTAGTGACACTTGGCGTTGCCACTGTTTCACGAATTGGAAATGAAATTTCGGATAGAATAAACGCTTTAACAGCATCCAGTGATGCGACTGATACAGAGACAGATGTTAATACGGAAAAGAAAGATACTGCAGTTCAGGTACCACAGGTTACAACAGCAAGTGAGGAAACAGAAGTGGTTGTCACAGATGTGACATCAGTAGTAAAAGCCAATATGCCGGCCATGGTGTCCATATCTATGACATCACAAGAGACTGTCAGTGGATGGGGCGGTCAGCAGTATACTTATGAAGGACAGGGAAGTGGTTCCGGTATTTTAGTAGGACAGAATGATTCAGAGCTTCTCATTGTTACCAACAACCATGTAGTAGATGGTGCGACGACATTAACAGTAACGTTTGTAGACGGAGAATCTGTTTCTGCTCAGATAAAAGGTACAGATTCCAGCATGGACTTGGCAGTGGTAGCTGTAAATATTTCAGATGTGAAGTCCACAACATTAGAACAGATTGCCTACGCAACTCTGGGCGATTCGGAATCTTTACAGTTAGGAGAGCCGGTCGTTGCTATTGGTAATGCATTAGGCTATGGACAGTCTGTAACATCCGGTATTATCAGTGCAGTAAATGTAAATTTAGGTGATGATGAAATGTCATCTTCCTTCATTCAGACAGATGCAGCAATCAATGCCGGTAATAGTGGTGGTGCTTTGTTGAATTCTAAGGGTCAATTGATTGGTATTAATTCCGCAAAGATATCTTCTAGTGGTTCTGGTACTAGTGTAGACAATATGGGATATGCTATTCCAATTTCACAGGCAAAACCAATTATTGATGAATTGATGAATAAAGAAACACGTACTAAGGTAGAGGAAGCAGATAGAGGATATCTTGGCATCCGTGGTAACAGCGTAACACAGGAGTTTAATCAAGGCTACGGAATGCCTTATGGCGTATATGTAGCAGAAGTAATTGAAGGAAAAGCAGCTGAGCAGGCTGGTGTGCAAATGGGTGATATTATTGTGAAGGTAGACGGTGATAGCATTGAATCTATGACAGACCTTTCAGGTAAATTAGAATATTACAAAAAGGGAGAGACAATTACTATTACAGTAGCACGTATTAGCAATGGCGAATATAAGGAGCAGGAACTTACTTTGACATTAGGTGATTTGCCGGAAGAGGAAGAATCTACTACCACACAACAGGATGATAGTGGAAGCGATAGCGATGAGTATTATAATTTTTTCCCATTCCAGATGAATCCGTAATTGCATAATGAACCGACAAAAGAGTAGGCATGTTTCGCATGCCTGCTTTTTGTTTAGGTGCGCCTGGCGGAGCACGTTTCTACTGGGGGAAGTCCAATAACTACTCGCAATTTCCTAGTATATAAAAAATCTAATACTTTCCTTCTTGTCACATAGGTACATTTCCTGTATAATCAGTGACGAGGTATGAAAATGCCAAAAGAGAAAGAATGATAGCGGTGAACATGTTTAAAGACAGGTTATAGAGTCCGTTGTAAAGATAAAAGATAGAGCAGCTGTGAAGCAGCAGAATAGAGGTAGTTATGTCAGAATTTGAGAACACAAATGAGAATTCCGAATATGAAGATATTTGTTATATTTGCCGTAGACCGGAGAGCAAAGCAGGCAAAATGATGCATTTGCCAAATAACATCTGCATTTGCAATGATTGTATGCAAAAGACGATTGATACAATGAATCAGACGCCAATGGATTATGAGGCAATGATGAAAAATATGCCGAATATGGGGACGTTTGGTTTCTTTCCGGGCATGGGTGGACCAAATAACGATATGGGTGACCAGTCTATGGGACAGCCAATCAGTAAAAAACAGAAGCTAAAGAAGAAAAAGGCAGGAAATAGTCCGATACTGGATATCAAAAACATTCCAGCACCTCATAAGATTAAGGCAAGTCTTGATGAATATGTGGTGGGGCAGGAGCATGCCAAAAAGGTAATATCTGTTGCCGTGTATAACCATTATAAGAGAGTGGCTGCTGGTGTAACAGATGATGTGGAAATTGAAAAATCAAACCTGCTGATGATTGGACCAACTGGTTCCGGTAAGACATTTTTAGTTAAGACATTAGCAAGAATTTTAGATGTGCCGTTAGCCATTACAGATGCCACATCTCTGACGGAAGCTGGCTATATCGGTGATGACATTGAAAGTGTTGTATCTAAATTGTTAGCAGCTGCGGACAATGATGTAGAGCGTGCAGAGAAGGGTATTATTTTCATTGATGAGATTGATAAGATTGCAAAAAAGAAAAATACAAACCAGCGAGATGTCAGTGGTGAATCTGTACAGCAAGGTATGTTAAAACTGTTAGAAGGCAGCGAGGTGGAGGTGCCTGTTGGTGCCAACAGTAAGAATGCTATGGTGCCTTTGGTAACAGTAAATACGAAAAATATTTTATTTATTTGTGGCGGTGCATTCCCGGAACTGGAAGAAATCATTAAGACACGTTTAAATAAGTCATCTTCTATCGGCTTCCATGCAGAGCTGAAAGACCGATTTGATGGGGACCACAGTGTGCTGAATCAGGTAACGGTGGAGGATATCCGAAAATTTGGTATGATACCGGAATTTTTGGGACGTTTGCCGATTCTGCTTACATTAGACGGACTGACAAAAGAAATGTTGGTTCAGATTATGAAAGAGCCTAAAAACGCTATATTAAAGCAATATTGTAAACTTTTAGAATTAGATGAGGTTCAGCTTGTCTTTGAGGATGACGCATTGGAAGCAATTGCTGACGAAGCTATGAAGAAAGATACTGGAGCAAGAGCATTACGTGCAATCATCGAAGAGTTCATGTTAGATATCATGTATGAAATTCCAAAGGATGATAATATAGGAAAAGTAACAATTACAAAAGAGTACATTGAAAAAAAGGGAGGTCCACTGATCGAAATCCGCTCTAATGAACCATTCTCATTAGAGGATAAGCACAATCAATAAAATATGACATAGTATAATAGAAAAATGTAATGCATTGCTCCCCTGTCACTTAAACAGGGGAGCAATTTATTACTCGAAAGTCTGGAGAATATATGCCGGATTGCAATGAAAGAATACAGTCAAATGACTATTTTGATTTCTTAGTGCCGTTGCCATATGAACAGTTCAAGGATGAATTTGCAGAGAATTGTATTCTGCCAGTCGGACAGTATGATTCTGTTATCTTTGTAAACAAAGCTCAGGCATTGGAATTAAATTATAGCAATTACACGTATTCGTCAATACCAAAATGCTATGGGATTATGGATATTGATGCATTAACAGCTGCAGGGGTATACCAGATGCAGAATCAGCCTTTTTTAAATTTAAAGGGGCAGGGGGTAATGATTGGGATTATTGATTCTGGAATTGATTACCGGAATGATGTATTCCGATTGAATGATGGAAGCACCAGAATACAGGCTATCTGGGATCAGTCGGCAGAGGAAGGCACACCGCCGGAAGGATTTTTATATGGCGCAGAATATACAAAAGTACAGCTAAATACAGCCTTGGTAAGTGAAGACCCGCTTACCGTTGTCCCGGAAATAGACAGTATTGGACACGGAACCCGGTTAGCGGGAATTGCAGCAGGCAATACAGTGATGGAGGAACAATTTTCCGGAGCAGCACCGGAGGCAACCCTTGCTGTGGTAAAGCTGAAGCCTGCAAAACAATATCTTCGGGAGTTTTATTTTATACCAGAAGGAGTACCGGCTTATCAGGAGAATGATATTATTCTGGCAGCGCAGTATCTTGTGCAGTTGGCAACGGAGAAGAAAATGCCATTAGTTATCTGTATTGGGTTAGGAACTTCCATGGGAGGTCATGAGGGTTTTGATTTGCTGGATCGGTATTTACAGAATATAAGCAGAGCGCGAGATATCTGTGTGGTAGTTCCAAGTGGAAATGAGGCGAATACAGGACATCATTTTAGCGAAAAGCAGACAACGCAGGGAGAAGTGCAGGATGTGGAGATTCGAGTGGGGGAAAACGTTGCAGGATTTCAGATGGAGTTATGGGCAAGTGTACCGGATGAATTTAGCATTGCGGTTACTTCTCCAGGAGGGGAGAAATTACCCAGAGTCCCAGCTATTACAAGGCAGGGAACAGAGTATTCCTTTATTTTTGAGGAAACAACGCTTCGCATTGATTATCAGTTTGCAGAAACCAGAGCAGGTTCAGAGGTGATTATTATTCGATTTACTAAGCCGACCCCCGGTATCTGGACACTACAAGTATATGGTAGCAATGTTGCTTATGGAAGGTATCATATCTGGATGCCAATTTCTCCATTTCTTTCAGTGGATACTTATTTTTTACGTTCTACTCCGGAGACAACGTATACGTCACCGGCTGCTGCACGGGATGTATTGCCGGTGGGAGGGTATAACAGCATAAATGGAAGTAACTACATTGACAGTGGAAGAGGATTTTCACCATCGGGCAGAGTGTGTCCGGTACTGGTAGCACCTGCGGTCAATATTCGCACAGTAGCCCCAAATAATCGTTTTATCACAGCAAGCGGTACGAGTCTGGCTGCTGGTATTACGGCAGGAGCAGCAGCACTTTTATTTCAATGGAATGCTACCAGACGCGGAACGCCTATTGATTCTGTTGCAATTATTGATTATTTAATTCGTGGGGCAGAGCGTGTGCCCGGTAATACGTATCCTTCGCAGATAGAAGGGTTTGGACGATTAGATTTGGAGGGAACATTTGAAAGTCTGCGTGTAGAATAAGTTTTATGATAAATTTAACAGGAATAAATGTACATTTTTGCAATAGGTGCTATAATGGAAAAGGTGAGGAAAGAATTTGCTAAATGAAGCTACATATGAGGAGAATAGTATATGATAGTAGTAATGCATTCTAAGGATGAGGGATGGGGGTGAACCATGAATAATCAAAGTGCATCATTATATGATTTAGTTCCAATTAAAAACCCAACCATATACTGGGAGATGACACCGGCAGGATATATCAGACTACAAGTGGAGGAGAGAGGGTTTGTCAGTAAATGTAAAAAACTAATTACAGGTGCTCCTGTTACAAGTCAGATTGTATTGGATAAATTCGGAAGCTTTATCTGGGTGAAAATGGATGGCAGACATACAGTAGAGGAGATTGGTACCATGTTGTACCAACAGTTTGGTGAGGAGACAGAACCATTAGAGGAGCGGTTAGAAGACCATTTTTCCGCCTTGAGACGACATCGATTGATTGTGTTCTGATAACGAAAAGAGTTATCATTCTTACAAAAATCAGCAGAAAATCAAGTGTTGCTGGGAAAAGATTTTGCATTGTTTTTGCAGAGAAACACAAAAAATGTTAAGAATGTGAAAAAAAGTAGAAAATGAAAAACGAAAACTGTGTATAAATTACAAAAAAGTGGGGAATGCTATGTATACAAAACACAATTAGGTGAATTTGACTTTTTGTGAAAGCCGTGTCATAATCATTAGCGTGAAGCAAACAAATGGCACGAAAAAGAAAGGAGTGTTTGTATATGCAGCAGGAACGTAAAATCAAACTTCATTCTTTACAGGAAGTAAAGGATTTTGTTTTGGCAGCAACTACATGTGACTTTGATGTGGATGTTTGTTATAATCGTGTTGTTGTAGATGGAAAGTCTATTTTAGGTATTTTAGGAATGGACTTAAACAGAGTCTTAACCGTACAGTTTTCTGGTTGTAATAATGGTTTTGAAGATATTTTAGACAAATACTCAGTAGCATAAATCTTAAAATCAAAGGAACTCCTCGCTGAATGCGGGGAGTTTTTTTTCACTACAGATGTGTGGGAACATTCGGATTTGTATTCGGGTTAATCATGGCGGTTATCTGTCCGGCTCCGGGTTGCAGTGAAGATTGGGACATGGGGCAGGCTCCAAGGTATAAGTGGTTCTAAGAGGCTTGAATTGGTGCTAAGGACAAGCGGAAAAATATAGAACTCGCAAGCTCAGACAACTATATTTTTCCGCTTAACGCACCAATCCAACCCTCTAAGAATCACTAATACCTTTCCGAACAGCCTCATGTCCCAATCTTCACTGCAACCCGGAGCCTTTCCGAACAAATCCATTACCATCTTACGTGTAGAATTTCATCTCTAGCAAGAGCTTTTAACATACAGACGAGGGCAGAAAATTCCTAAGTGAATGAGCATAAAATGTTTTGCGCAATATTAGAGCTTAAAAAGATTGTTGCCGTTCGAAATGTCATAAGAACTAGGGTTTTCGTTATGGTAGGCAGAGAGAGGGGCTGTAGCTTGCTATCAGAGGCTGTTGGTTAGATGTCTAGTGGTTCTTAGGGATTTTGTTTGTTGCGTTAATCGGGAAAATATAGTTGTCTGAGCTTGCGAGTTCTATATTTTCCCGATTGTCCTTAGCAACAGGCAAAATCCCTTAGTACCACTTACAGCTAAGTGCCCTGACTCTGATAGCAAGCTACAGCCCCTCTCTCTGCCGGACGTTTTAGCAACACACACATGACACGCGCGCAAATCCGAATTTTCGCTACAAAAAAGGTTCAGGCGCCTAACACCTGAACCTGTTTTGCTTGTATTATCCATTTTAAACCGGATATGCCCCATCTTTTGCAACAGTAGCATCCACCCCAGTTTTTCTTGCCTGACGAACCTTGAAGAACTCTGTAGCAACCTGCGGGAATAATGCGTAGGATAAAACATCCTCATCCTGCTCTTTCCACTGCTTCATTTCCGCTTCTAACTTATCTAACTCGTTCTCTAACAAATCAGCCGGACGACAAGTAATTCTTTCTTCACCAGGGATTACTTTATCAATAATCTCCTGATTCATCGGTTTAACCGTCTGACCGTATTCACCGCGAAGAACTGCCTTTGTCTCCTTTGTAGCCATCTTGTATCGTTCTCCCATCAATACGTTAAATACAGCCTGTGTACCAACAATCTGGGAAGAAGGTGTAACTAATGGTGGTTCACCTAAGTCCTTACGAACATTTGGAATCTCCTTTAATACATCTTCATATTTATCCTCAGCATTCTGTTCCTTCAGCTGGGAAACCATGTTAGATAACATACCACCCGGTACCTGATATAATAAAGTCTTAATATTAACACCAAGAACCTTCGTACTCATTAATCCACTTTCTAACGCTTCTTCTCTCATTGGGCGGAAGTAATCTGCGATTTCTGCTAAAATATTCTGATCATAGCCAGTATCGTATGGGGTACCCTTGAAGGTTTCAACCATAACTTCCGTAGCCGGCTGAGATGTACCCATAGCAAATGGACTAATCGCAGTATCAATAATATCAACGCCTGCCTCTACAGCTTTTAAGTAAGTCATAGAAGCTACACCGGATGTATAATGTGTATGAAGCTGGATTGGAAGTTTTGTAACAGACTTCATTGACTTAATCAACTTTTCTGCTTCATACGGAACTAATAAGCCAGCCATATCTTTGATACAGATAGAATCTGCACCCATTTCTTCGATATTCTTAGCCATCTTCATCCAGTAATCCATTGTATATGCATCGCCAAGTGTATAAGATAATGCAACCTGTGCATGACCTCTGCCTTCACGCTGTTTAATACCATTAGTAGCCTTTACTGCTTCCTGTAAGTTACGAAGATCATTTAAACAGTCGAAAATACGAATAATATCAATACCATTTGCAACAGACTTTTCTACAAAGTAGTCCACCACGTCATCAGCGTATGGGCGATATCCCAAAATGTTCTGTCCGCGGAATAACATCTGTAACTTTGTATTTTTAAAGCCATCTCTTAATTTTCTCAATCTTTCCCATGGGTCTTCCTTAAGGAAACGTAGGGAAGCATCAAACGTAGCACCACCCCAGCACTCAACTGCATGGTAGCCTACTTTATCCATTTTATCAATAATTGGAAGCATCTGTTCTGTAGTCATTCTCGTCGCAATTAAGGACTGATGTGCATCACGAAGAACAGTTTCCATAATTTTAACTGGTTTCTTTTCAATATCAGCCATTCTCACACCTCATTCTTTCTATCTATTTATGATACATATGTTGACGGTTTCTAGCTAATTCCAAACATAGCCATAAATGTTCCGGCAACAACAGCTGTACCAATTACTCCGGCAACGTTTGGTCCCATCGCATGCATCAAAAGGAAGTTTGTCGGATCTGCTTCTGCGCCAACCTTCTGTGATACACGAGCCGCCATTGGAACGGCAGAAACACCAGCGGAACCAATCAACGGATTTACCTTTCCATGTGTCAATGCACACATGAGCTTACCAATCACAACGCCTGCTGCCGTACCAAAAGCAAAAGCAATTAATCCTAAAATAACAATCTTAATCGTTGCCAAATTCAAGAACGCTTCTGCACTTGTAGAAGCACCTACCGATGTACCAAGTAAAATAACTACGATATACATAAGAGCATTCGATGCCGTCTCTGAAAGCTGTCTAACAACACCACATTCTTTAAACAGATTACCAAGCATCAACATACCTACTAATGGTGCTGTTGTTGGAAGCAATACACATACAACAATTGTTACAATGATTGGGAAAAGAATCTTCTCAAGTTTAGAAACAGGTCGAAGCTGTTCCATCTTGATCTTTCTTTCCTTCTCTGTTGTCAATGCCTTCATAATTGGAGGCTGAATAATCGGAACTAATGACATGTAAGAATAAGCAGCAACCGCAATTGGTCCCATAATATCTGTCTGTCCTAATTTACCAGCAAGGAAGATAGAAGTCGGACCATCTGCGCCACCAATAATAGCAATGGCAGCCGCCGCCTTATCATTAAATCCTAACAGCATCGCACCAATGTATGCAGAAAAAATACCGAACTGCGCTGCTGCTCCTAAAAGGAAGCTCTTTGGATTCGCAATCAGCGGTCCAAAATCAGTCATCGCACCAACTCCTAAAAAGATAAGGGATGGTAAAATTGACCACTCATCTAATAAATAGAAATAATGTAGTAAACCACCTACACCGTTAGACGCTTCTTCTGGTGCAACCATAATATCAGGATAAATGTTTACTAAAAGCATACCAAAAGCAATTGGTACCAACAACAATGGTTCATATCCCTTTGCAATTGCCAGATATAAGAAAATACAGGCAACAGCAATCATGATTAAGTTACCAAAAGTCAGATTAAAAAACGCTGTCTGGTGCACGAGGTTACCTAACGTACTTAAAATGTATTCCATTTTGTGACCTCCTGTTAAATTTTCCTATGAAAGGAATTATTTTAATGTAGCTAACACTGCGCCTGCTTCACAAGCATCACCCACTGCTACATCAATACTTGCAACAGTACCGTCTTCCGGAGCAACTACTGGAATTTCCATCTTCATTGCTTCAATAATAACAACCGCGTCACCCTTCTTAACAGCCTGTCCTACATTTGCTTCAATCTTGAATACTTTACCTGCTGCACCTGCTGTTACTTTGATTGAACCTGCACCTGCACTTGCTGCTGGTGCTGCCGCTTTAGGTGCTGCTTTGGGAGCAGCCTTTGGTGCCGCTGCTACCGGTGCACCAGAAGTTGTGCCTTCCTCCACGGTTACATTATAAACATTTCCATTTACTGTAATTGTATATTCTTTCATTTTTAAATCCTCCAATAATGATTATGCTTTCTTCCATTTTGCACCTGGTGCACGCTTAATTGAACGTACAACAAATCCATCAGTAGAAGTACCCTCCGATGCTGCAATTGCGGCTGTAATAACAGCTACTAATTCTAAATCATCTGATAAATCTTCTTCCTCGACCGTTTCTTCCACATGGGTGGTAACCGGTGCCGGTGCTGCTGGTTTCTCCTCTTTCTTAGAGAAATCAGGAATAAACTTAAAGCAACTAATAAGCATTGATATAAAGATCAATACCACAAAGACCACGCCCATACCAATTACTGTATTCATTGCTGCTTTACTTAAAATCTCGCCGATTGACATATCTCTTGCATAAGAAATAGAATCCGCATATCCGGTTGTTCCATCGATAACAACAGTCATAGTCAAGTCATGTTCAGTAAAATCCGATTCCAGAATGCCTGTAATTTTATCACCATCTACTGATAAAGAGAAATCTGTGGTACCAACATATTCACCAAGTTCAGACGCTACATCTAACCAGGCTTTTGCTTCTTCTTCTGACAACTGGGACTGTACCTCTGTCTCTGACATCTCTATAACGGAAGTCAGTCGGCTTTCCATTGTTCCCTGAAGATCTGCATACTGTTCTAAAATGGTATCTTCCTCTTTTTCACTACTACCACCGCAGGCTGTCATACCGAATATGCATAGAACTACGCACAAAAGCGTCCATAATTTTTTCATACTCAGCCACCTCTTACTAAACCGTTCCATGCTTTTTAGCCGGACGATCCTCTCTCTTTGTAAATAACATTTCAAATGCACCAATGACATATTTTCTGGTATCTTCTGCTTCGATAATAGTATCTACATATCCTCTCTGCGCTGCTGATACCGCACTTGTCTGAAGTTTCGCATATGCGGCAGCTTTTTCATCAATCACTGCGGCATCCTTGCCATCATACATAATTTTTGCAGCCAACTTAGCATCCATTGTACCAATCTCAGCATTTGGCCATGCAAATACCATGTCTGCTCCTGTTGACTTGCTGTTCATTACAAGATATGCACTTCCCATTGCCTTGCCAACCACAACATTTACCTTTGGCACAGTTGCTTCTGCGTAAGCATATGTTAATTTAGCGGCTGCTTTTGCCATGGATTTTTCTGCTTCCATCGTTTTTTCAAAACCAGCGGCATTTGTAATTGTCAATACCGGAATAGCAAAAGCATCACAGAATGTTACAAATTCTGCTGCTTTTTCACAGGCTTCCGGCGTTAAAGCAGTACCGAATTCTGCTGTTTTCTTACCTTCTTCGTCATAAGCCTCAGTACGGTTTGCAACGCAACCTACTGTCATTCCATTCAATTTCACAAAACCTGTCACCATAGATTTTGCATATTCAGATTTTGTCTCGAAGAAATACTGGTCATCTGCAATAGTAGAAAGCAAAATTGATGTATCGCCCGCACAACCTGTAAGTTCTGCGCATACACGGTTCAAGTCATCTGTACATTCTACATATGACATATCATCTTCATTGTTTGCAGGAAGTAACGTAATGATTTCTCTAATCTTAGCAATCACTTCGTCTTCACTACCTGTTCCATCTACAAGTCCTGCTTCCTTTGCCTGGAATGCAGCCGCAGATGTATCACATCTTCCAATGTGGTTCCCTTCAAATGCATTTGGAGAATTCACAAACAACTTGGCATTTTTTTCTTCCATGAACGTAAAATCTGTCAACGCAGGAACTAATGCCAAACCACCACCACAGTTACCAAAAATACCAGTGATCTGTGGAATCACACCAGATGCTAATGTCTGCTTCATGTAGATTTCACCAAAACCATTTAATGCATCTGTTGCTTCCTCCAGTCTTAAACCGGCACAATCAATAAGGCCGATAACCGGAGCTCCCATCTTCATTGCTAAATGATACACATTAGCAATCTTCTTGGCATGCATTTCGCCAATTGAACCGCCTAATACGGATGCATCCTGACTGTAAACATATACAAGATTACCATCAATCACACCGTAGCCGGTCACTACACCATCTGCTGGTGTCTCTTTGTCCTGCATGTTAAAATCAGTGGCACGTGCTGTAACCATGCTTCCAATTTCAACAAAACTATTCTCATCAAGTAAAGCATTAATTCTCTTACTTGCTGAGTTTTGCGCTGTATTGCTCATTCTTCAGCCCTCCATATATTAAAATTTATCTCTTCCGTTGTAATTGTATCTCTTTTCCAATAAATAATCAAGGGATTTTTGCATTTTTTACAAAAATGCGTCTCAAAAAGTCCATTTTTCAGCAATTTTGTTGTCATATTTTACTTATTCCTGTTTCTGCAAGAAGGAATCCCATACAATTTTCACATAATCTGGTAAAGTTTTACATGCCACCGATTCCCCAAAGCACACCGTATACTCTGAAAGAACCGTATTACCTAACATGTATTGTATTACGCCTGCTTTATCACCTTTTTCTATTGGTGCATCTGCCTGCCTGATATAGCGCACTTTTATGGAAACATTTTCGCCAGCACGCAGTAACATGCACTCTTTTTTTGCATCTGTAACCAGTGTAACAGTATCCTGTTTGCCATTTGTCACATGCACCGTTGGCAATTCATAATTATCTTCTCCAACCTCTCTGTAATCATAAGCATCCAATCCATAATTCAGCAACTTTTTTGCATCTGACCATTTATAAGTCTTATTATTTGGCCATCCACACCCTAAAAGTGCCACTACAAAACGTTTCCCATCTCTTTCTAATGCACAGACATAACAATATCCTGCATCGTTTGTAAAACCTGTTTTTCCACTCAGTACACCGTCCATCATCTGCAAAAATGCATTATGGTTAGTGCAGGAATAAGAGGATGTTCCTTCCACATCCGAAAAACTATAGGAAGTCGTTCGTGTTATCTCTAAGAATTTATCTTTTTTCTCTGAATCGAAAACACAATATTTCATTATCTTTGCCAAATCTGTTGCCGTAGTGGAATGTACTTTTTGCTTTCCCTCTGATTCCACGCTTTCATCTAATCCATTTGGCGTTATAAAAAATGTGTCCCTACATCCCAATTCTTTCGCTTTTTTATTCATGATATTTGCAAACCCTTCCACACTGCCTCCAACATATTCTGCAATCGCCACAGCGCTATCATTATGTGATTCCAACATAAGCGAATGCAGCAAGTCTTTCACCACAAATGTTTGCCCCTCACGCATACCAAGATGAACCTTCGGCTGTCTCGCAGCCCTTTTGGATGCCGTTGCAATTCCTTCTATATCCGAAGACTCCAACGCCACAATGCACGTCATAATCTTAGTCGTACTTGCCATCGGTCGTATTTCATAACCGTTTTTTTCATATAGAACTCTTCCTGAATCCCCATCTAACAACACTGCACCTAGTGAATACAGGGAATCCGGTTCCTCAACCAATTCATTTTCTGCGTGCGCTGTCTGTTCTAATAGGAGAAACAAACAAATGGCAAAGCTAATGATTCTGCTTATTACTTTCTTCACTCCTGATAACCTCTTATTTCTAGTACATCGCCAATTAAACAACCACTATACGCTATGCATCATTTTTATATACCAAGAAATTTGAAACCTTATAACTTACAATAAAATCGTTTTTTCCTGATATGTAAAATAGTATTCAGACAAACATAGGGCTGTCATCTAATGAAAACGATACTACTTTCATGAAATCTATATATTATATTACCGTTTGCACGCTAAAAGTCCATTGCATCACTTTTTTATATACCAGTTATTTCATCATGGACGATGTGCTAGGAAATTACAAACACTATCCATGCATAGACTGTTGTGATTTTCGGCACAAAAAAAGCACCGGCATTTGCCGATGCTTCCTCCATGGTTCTATCCCTTATTATCTTTTTTTCTACGCTTCTCTCTTTTCCATACAGAAGGACAGAATAGTAACAACAATGGAAATAACTCCAATCTTCCCGCAAGCATATCAAACATCAGGATGCATTTAGAAAAATCAGATAAGACACTAAAATTACAGGTAGGTCCTACCAGTTCAAATCCCGGTCCCACATTATTAAGTGAAGTTGCTACTGCTGTAAAACTAGTAATCATATCCTTATTTTCAAAAGAAACCAAGAGAACCGATGCCGAAAACACAAGAATATAAGCTATCATGTATACATTCGTCGCTCGAATCACTTCATGCTCCAACATTTTTCCATCTGACTTGATTTTTTTTATACTTCTAGGATGCAAATAGGTAAATACCTCTTTTGAAAATGTTTTTACCAAAATGATCATTCTTTGTACCTTAATACCACCACCGGTACTACCTGCACAGGCACCAACAAACATAAGCAAGGTCAGTATCGTTTTCGCACTCTGGGGCCATAAATCATAATCTACACTAACAAAACCAGTGGTTGTGATAATGGAACCAACCTGAAAACAAACATGCCTAAGAGCCTCACCAACTGACTCAAACCTCGGGTATACACTAATTAAAATAAGTATAACAGAAATAACTATTATCCCAAAATACACCCTCATTTCCTCATGTTTAAAAGCACTTTTTAATTTTCCCATCAATAACAGATAATACACTCCAAAATTGACACCAAACAAAATAATAAATATGGTTACCACCCATTGGATATACGGGGACGCACTCATCAGACTATCATTCCAGATTGCAAATCCTCCTGTACCGGCTACACCAAAGGACGTGGTAATTGCTTCGAACAGATCCATTCCGCCAAACAATAAAAATAGAATTACAACAATGGTCATTCCTATGTAAATACCATACAGTATCCCTGCCGTATATCTAACCTTCGGCACCAGCTTTTCTGCGGAAGGTCCCGGGCTTTCTGCCTTCATCAGCGTCATATAAGACCCACCGGTAAGTGGCATAATAATAAGTAAAAAAACCAACACCCCCATACCGCCTATCCAGTTGGTAAAACTTCGCCAAAACAAGCTACATTTTGACAATCCCTCAATGTCAGAAAGGATACTTCCACCTGTGGTCGTAAAGCCGGAAACCGTTTCAAAAAGAGCATCCATATAGCGCGGAATATCTCCACTTATCACAAAAGGAAGTGCTCCAATCACTGACAAAATTATCCAGCTCAATGCAACTGTCACAAAACCTTCTTTTAAATAAAAATTGGTTTTCTTCGGCTTATGGATTACAAGCAGCGTTCCACAGGCAGCACAGGCAAGCATTACAAGAAAAAATGCAAAACCTTCACTTTCCCCATAAATCAGTCCAACTGCACATGGCATCACCATGAACGCTGCCTCTATGTTTAAAATCCAGCCTATAATATAGATAATTAATGAGTAGTTCATAATATTTCTGCGACTCCTATCATCTGTAATTCTAATTATTTATCTAAGGATATCCTTCACGTCATAGAAACCAGTATGTTTTGTCACTACGACAACTTTATCACCAGCCCGAATAACATCATTACCTCTAGGAATAATAATTTTTCCCTTCCGGCTCATGCATGCAATCAGAAGTTCATCCTTCAATGTCAAATCACAAATCTTCCTGCCAATTACCGGTGATTCCTTTCCTACTCGAAACTCAATTGCTTCTGCTCGGTTATCAAAAATATGATACAGCGTCTCAATGTTGCTTCCAATGGAATTCTGCATCGCTCTTACATAAGCAATAATAATTTCAGAGGTTATATATCGCGGATAAATGACACTTCCTAAATCCAATCCATCAATCACATCATTAAATGTACTTCGGTTAATTTTGGTAATTACCTTCGTATCATTCATTTTTCTGGCATATAAGGCAAGAAGAATATTTTCTTCATCAATACCAGTCAATGCCACGAAAGATTCCATATCCTCTATTTCCTCTTCATCCAGCAAATTCCGGTCAGAACCATCACCTTGTATAATAAGAGCCTTTGGCAGTAGAATGCTCAGTTCCTCACACCGCTTCCGATTCATCTCAATGAGTTTAATTTCAATATTCATATCAATCAATTGCTTTGCAAGATAATAAGAAGTCTTTCCGCCACCAATAATCATACAATTTCGAACCTGATGCGTATTCATTCCTATCTTTTTGAAAAAAATCTGCGTATTAATTGGCGTAGCAAGAAAAGACACCAAATCCAGTTCTTTCAGTACAAATGAACCGTCCGGAATCACCAGATTCCCATCTCGTTCTACTCCACATATCAACAAATCACTTTGAAAATCTTTATTGATATTTGCAATTTTTCGTTGGTCAAGAGGACTTCCTTTTGTGATTCTGAATTTTACAAGTTCCACATGGCCTTTCGCAAATGAATTGATTTCGAGTGCCGTTGGCAAACGCAATAATCTTGCTATTTCTGTAGCAGCCTCTAATTCCGGATTGATAATCAGGGAGATTCCAAGCTGCTCTCTGATGTAACTTAATTCTTCGCTGTAGTCCGGATTACGCACTCTGGCAATAGAGGCACAATCACCTACTTTTTTGGCAATTGTACAACATAACAAATTTAACTCATCAGATTCTGTCACAGCAATTATCAAATCTGCCTGTTCAATTCCTGCTTCCATCTGTATACTGTAACTGGAACCATTTCCTACAATGCCCATTACATCGTATACACTTGTTATTTTTTGTACAACGTCTGCATTTGTATCTATAATTGTAATATCATGGTCTTCTTTACTTAATCGTTCAACAAGTGTTGCTCCTACTTTTCCACAGCCTACAATAATGATTTTTAAGCCGGTAATTTTTTTCGAAAATGGATTTTTCATAATGTTCTCCCTTATTTTGTCAATCTCATACTATACTACTTCAAATCATGACAAGTTTCAACTACTTTGTTCTTTCAAGTCTGATTGTGAAACAAGGAATATCTGGCACGCAGTGCATCTTCCTTTCCAATTCGTGCGCATCAGTTTTTATATACTAGGAAATTTCATACATTACGTCATGCAACGGACTGTTGTAATTTCCTAGTAAATAAAAAAAGAAGCAGAACCTGCCTGCTTCTTTTTTTATTTATATATTTTTATTTGCCTGTTTCAATCTTGCCATCGCCCTTGCAAGAGAAGCCTGGGAATGATGGTACTCCACAATACTTTGCTTCTGTCGCATCTGCTCCTCTGCACGCTCCTTTGCTTCCTGCGCACGGCGTATATCAATCTCCTCCGGGCGTTCCACCGTATCTGCTAATAAAAGCACACGGTTATTTACCACCTGAACAAATCCTTCACCTGTAATTGCCTTATGCACATTACCCTCTGCATCTTCAAATCGCATTGCACCTACAGATACCGTAATCATCATGTTCTCGTGGTGTGCCATAATTTCACATTCACCATCATGCGTTGTAAAAATCAGCTTTGTACAAGATCCTTCAAAGAAGGTTTTATTGGCTGCTAATACTCTTAAACTAAATGTATTCATAAGCAAACCTCCTACGCTTCTCCAGCCTCAGCTTTTGCCTTTACATCCTCAATGGTGCCTACATTAAAGAATGCCCACTCCGGATACTCATCCATCTCACCATCAATGATTGCCTTAAATCCCTTAATGGTTTCCTGTAATGGCACATATTTACCAGGTACACCTGTAAAATTCTCTGCCACATGGAATGGCTGTGATAAGAATTTCTGTACCTTTCTTGCTCTGTATACAGTCAGCTTATCCTCATCAGACAATTCTTCCATACCTAAAATTGCAATAATATCCTGCAATTCTTTATATTTCTGCAAGATTTCCTGCACGCGTCTTGCTGTTTCATAATGTTCTTCGCCAACTACATCTGCCTCCAAGATACGTGAAGTAGACTCCAACGGATCTACCGCAGGATAAATACCCTGTTCTACAATCTTTCTGGATAATACCGTTGTAGCATCCAGATGCGCGAAAGTTGTAGCCGGAGCCGGGTCAGTCAAGTCATCTGCCGGTACATAGACAGCCTGTACGGATGTTACAGAACCATTCTTTGTCGAAGCAATTCTCTCCTGTAACTCACCAACTTCTGTAGCTAGTGTTGGCTGATAACCAACGGCTGATGGCATACGTCCAAGCAATGCCGACACTTCTGAACCAGCCTGTACAAAACGGAAGATATTATCAATGAATAAAAGCACATTCTGGTGCTGTTCATCACGGAAATATTCTGCCATAGTAAGTCCTGTTTCTGCCACACGCATACGGGATCCTGGCGGCTCGTTCATCTGTCCAAACACTAATGCAGTCTTATCTAATACACCAGATTCCTTCATTTCCGACCATAAGTCGTTACCTTCACGGGAACGCTCTCCAACACCGGTAAAAATAGAATACCCACCATGTTCTGTTGCAATATTGCGGATTAATTCCTGTATCAATACCGTCTTACCAACGCCGGCACCACCAAACAGACCAATCTTTCCACCTTTTGCATATGGTGCCAACAAATCAATGACTTTGATACCGGTCTCTAAAATCTCTACTACCGGGCTTTGATCCTCAAAAGATGGAGCATCTCTGTGAATTACCCAATGTTCTTCATTTTCTAATGATTCCCCACCATCAATGGTGTCTCCTAATACATTAAACAAACGACCTAACGTCTTCTCACCTACAGGAACTTTAATTCCTGCTCCGGTTGCTACTACTTCCATGTCTCTATGTAGTCCTTCGCTGGCTGATAACATGATACAGCGAACCACATTATTTCCTAAGTGTTGTGCCACTTCCATTACACATTTCTTACCATTGTTATCTACATAAAGAGCATCTTTAATGTACGGAATATTATTGTCTTCAAATTCTACGTCAACAACAGGTCCTGAAACCTGAATAATTTTACCTTTTACCATAGCGTACCTCTCTTAATGCTTCACTTTCTTTTTCTGCGCCTTAGCACCACCAATCACCTCAGTAATTTCCTGAGTAATGGCTGCCTGACGTACGCGGTTATATATGATTCCTAATTCCCGCAGCATATCATTTGCACTCTTTGTAGCCGATTCCATTGCCATCATACGTGCATTCTGCTCACTGGCATACGCTTCCACCAACGCACCATATACATAACCAGATATAATGTTTGGTACTACCATATCGCAGACTGCTTCCGGCGAAGGAACAAATGCGATTTCCTCTAATGGTACATCAATCGGTATCTCCCCTGCATGGTAATCCGATTTTTTTAGCGGAAGCAATTGTGACATTTCTGTCTCAGCAGCGACCGAGCTTACCATTTTTGTAAAAATGATATACACTTCATCTAATTGTTTTGTTTCATATAAATCCAGAATAAATTCAGCAATATTTCTGGCGCGGTTCTGAGTTGGATTCTGAATGGTGTACTGAAATTTCATATCAATCTGTACATTTTTCTTTTCAAAATAATGATATCCTATCTGTCCCAACACAAAGAGCATGTTGTTTTTTCCTTTTCCTAATTGCTCCTCAGCCATCTTGATAACATTATGATTGTACGCACCAGCCATACCCTTATCTGCTGTTACCACAATATAGCCTCGCTTCTTCTCATCCTCCGGAACATTCTCACGTTCATCAAAAAACTTATGCTCCACATCCGGAATATGGCGAAGAATACGCGACAGTGTTGATTGAAGGGTATAAAAGTATGGCTCTGTGTCCTCAAGACTTTTCTTTGCCCTTTTCAGCTTGGAAGAAGAAATCATATACATAGCATTCGTAATCTTCATGGTGTCCTGAATGCTTTTTATTCTGCCCTGAATTTCCTTCGCATTTGCCATAGTATCTCCTTTCAGTCAACAATTAGGATATTCTATCTAAATACTCTTTTGCTGTCTCAATAATTTTGCTGGTCAATTCTTCTGTCAATGCTTTGGTTTCCTCAATCTCACGTCCAATCTCAGGATGTGCCGTATCAAAGAAATGAAGCATTTCCATCTGGCATTTCTTTAAGTGCTTTACATCAATACTCACAAATAATTTGTGATTTGCTGCCACTAATGTAATTACCTGTTCATGAAGCTGCAATGGACGGCAAAGCGGCTGTTTCAACAATTCCATTAAGCCTTTACCATATGCCAACTGTGCTTTTGTACCTTCATCTAAATCAGAGCTGAACTGGGTAAATACTTCCATTTCACGGTACTGTGCAAGGTCAATACGCACACTTCCTGCAGCTTTTTTCATCGCCTTCGTTTGTGCCGCACCGCCAACACGAGATACGGATAAACCAACATTTACCGCTGGTCTCTGACCACTGAAGAACAGGTCACTTTCCAGGAAAATCTGTCCATCGGTAATGGAGATAACATTGGTTGGGATATACGCAGATACATCACCAGCCTGTGTCTCAATAATCGGCAATGCGGTGATAGAACCGCCACCCAATTCATCATTTAACTTCGCAGAACGCTCTAATAATCTGGAATGCAGATAAAATACATCACCCGGATATGCTTCACGTCCCGGTGAACGCTCTAACAACAGAGATAATGCACGGTATGCTACCGCATGCTTTGACAAGTCATCATATACAATCAGAACATCTTTTCCATTGTACATAAAGTACTCTGCCAATGCAGTACCGGAATACGGAGCAATATACTGTAACGAAGCCGGATCACTTGCTGTTGCTGACAACACAATTGTATAATCCATTGCCTCATGCTTTCTTAATGTATTTACAATTTTTGCAACAGTAGATGCCTTCTGTCCAATTGCTACATAAATACAGATAACATCTTTTCCTTTCTGGTTGATAATCGTATCTGTTGCAATTGATGTCTTACCGGTCTGTCTGTCACCGATAATCAACTCACGCTGTCCACGTCCGATTGGGAACATAGAATCAATGGCCAGAATACCGGTTTCCATTGGCTGATTTACCGATTTTCTATCTACAATACCCGGTGCATCATTTTCAATTGGGCGATAATCTGTGCTTGCAATCTCTCCCAATCCATCAATCGGAGCACCTAATGCATCCACGATTCTTCCAACAAATGCATCACCAACAGGGATTCCTGCTTTCTTCTTCGTACGAGTTACCTTTGTACCTTCTTTGATACCGTTGTCTTTACCAAGTAAAATACATCCGATTTCACCTCGTCTGATATCCTGAACCATACCTTTAACGCCTGTATCAAAGATTACAATCTCACCATACATTGCATGGTCAATGCCGTATACAGTAGCAATACCGTCACCTACCCAGATAACTGTACCCACTTCCTGATTCTTTGACATTGTATCATAATTTTCTATTTCACTTTTTAAAACTGAAATGATTTCTTCTGAGCTGATAGAACTCAAACAACTCACCTCCTGGTCAATCTTTGACGCATTGATTTCAAGCGGCCTTTCAGACTCTTATCAATCTCATGATTTTTCACGCTTAAAATAAATCCGCCCATTAGACTTTCGTCCTGTATTAATTCAAGTCTTGCCTCGTTTGCCTGATATTGCTTACACAGATAGTTCTTGAATCCTTCTACCTGCGCCTCCTGTGGCTCTGTTACATAATATAATTTTGCACTGACAATCTTATTAGCTTCCTCATAACATGCCAGATAACCGTCAAATATTTCTGAAATCTTATCCATATGCCCATTGTCACTTACTTTTTTCAAAAAGTTCACCACAATGTCCGGATATCTGCCACCAGCAAATATTTTATCAACGATATGCCGCTTACTTGTAGCAGAAACTACAGGGTTCTTTAATGTATCCATCAATTCTTCAGAACTCGAAAATACTTTCTGAAGTTCTGCAACCACGTCATTAGATACTCCTAATTCAAACAAGACTTTTCCATAATTTATACCTGTCTGTGTCATAGGCATACCTCTCTATTCACTTATGGATTCTACGGAAAAGTACATTACAGATTCATTTCTGACAAGAACTGATCAATCATATCCTTATCTGCTTCTGCGGAATTCTTTGTACCGGCAACCTTATCCACTGCCATAGCTACTAAGCCGCCAATTTCAGATTCCATCTCTTTTAATGTCTTTTCTTTCTCCAGAGCGATATCGGCATGTGCTTTGTTCACAATCGATTTTGCACGTTCATCTGCATCTGTTACAATGCGGTCATATTCTAACTGTGCTTCCGCTCTGGCATTATCCATAATTTCAATGCTTTTTTCTTTTACCTGCTTCAAATCACTTTCATACTGATCCTTTAATTCATTTGCCTGTGTTTTTACAGCTTCTGCCTCAGCAAACTGGGATGCAATCAGTGCATTACGCTTCTCAATTACATTCATTACCGGACCAATTAAAAACTTCTTCATCAACAAATACAAAATGAGAAGGTTAATTATGATACAGACAATGTTTATAACATCTAATTTTAACACCTTGTCCGCCTTCCTTTCTTCGTTTCCGTACAACACCCGGAAAACATTCTGCTTAGGATGTTGTATCCAGGATACCCGTTCCTGTTAAACCTAGTGTACTGTACACTATCCAAGGAAGAAGATAATTAATACAGCAATAACGAAACCATAAATAGCAGTTGCTTCTGCTAACGCACAACCTAACAGTAAGTTCTTAGAAATCTTGCTCTCTGCTTCCGGCTGTCTTGCAATGGCATCTACCGCCTTTGAGGTAGCCATACCAATACCAATACCTGCTCCAATACCTGTTAATACTGCAATACCTGCTCCTAATGCAACTAAACTCATAATGTTATCTCCTTTACGTTTCCATATAATTTTTAATCCTGGTAAATACCTACAATATGTATCTACTTACAAGTTACAACTCTGTTATTCAATGCTTTCTCTGATAAATAATGTTGTCAGAAATACAAACACATACGCCTGTATCAAACCATCAAACAAATCAAAGTACAAGCAAAATGGCACTGGTACAATTGCCGGAACCAGCAATTTTATCAATTCCATTACTACGAACGCACCTAATACGTTACCGAACAATCGCATACATAACGACAGCGGACGTATAAATATCTCCAAAATATTAATTGGTGCAACAATCGGAACCGGTTCTGCAAAGCTTTTTAAAAACTTTTTCGGTCCCTTGGCAGCGACACTGGACGCTTCAATTAACACAATACTCATCAACGATAATGCTACTGTCACGTTCATGTCCTTTGTTGGAGACTTAAAGCCAAATATACCTATAATATTGGCCAACCCAATAAATACTGCTACTGAAATCAGATAAGGAATATATTTCCGTCCTTCTTTACCAAGTAAATCTTCGAAAAAGCCCCAGATTCCGCATATTGCCACTTCTAACAGCAACTGCCCTTTTCCAGGATTTTCCACCTTAAGGTTCCTTACAAAGATGATAGAAAGCAAAAATACCACCGCTGTAATGAGGAAGGATACCACCACCGATTCATAAATCGGTATTCCATCTCCAATGGGAATGGTAAACACTGTTTCCACTTCCAGTTCTTCCAGTAATTCTTCCGCTAAACTTCCCGTAAGTTCCACCCCTTTCCTTATGTTTTATTATGCAGTATTTGTATTTTTTACCACATGTATGCACTGATTATACACCCATTTTTTAGAATAGAGAATGGGTATTTTACATATTTTTAATTATTTTTTTATATTTTTTTCGTCATTATGACCTACACATGGTTAATCTGCACAATATTTTTTCTTGTATACCATACTAAGCGACTTTGTTTTTCTCCAACCATTAAAGGAGCCATCTCTGGCTCCTTTTAGTATTTACGCAGCTCATCACTGCCGTCGTCTATTGTATTTTCGATTTTCCGAATCTCAGCAAAATAACTGAAGGTATCATTGACGCGAATCTCCACGCGGTCACCGACTTTATGTCCCAGAATAGCCTTACCAATCGGAGACTCTGTACTTATCATGTTCCTCATGGAATTGCCACGGACTGACGTTACCAGACGGTAGGTTTCTTCCTCGTCATCGTCCTCCATGTAGAGCGTAATGGTGTTATTTAGTCCTACTTCATCTTCTGCTGATTCCTCAGAGATGATTTCAGAGGTTTTCAACATGCGCTCTAAATACCGGATACGGCTTTCATTCTTGTTTTTGTCTTTTTTCGCTGCATGGTATTCAAAGTTCTCACTTAAGTCACCATGCGCTCTGGCTTCCTTTACTGCTTCTAAGCACTCTTGTCGGACAACCAGCTTTCTATGTTCGATTTCCTGCTCGATTCGTTCTACATCTTTCTTGGTTAATTGATTTCTCATACTACATTCTCTCCCTCTCTAAACGGACAATTCAGGTAATTGCGAAACACTAATTTGTAAACTGACTATTATACAGGTTCGCATAAAAGCCACGCTCTTTCATCAGCGATTCATGGTTGCCCTGTTCAATAATGCGACCATCCTTCATTACCAGAATCACATCTGCTGTACGGATAGTGGACAACCTGTGTGCCACGATAAAGCTGGTTCTGCCCTCCATCATAGTCTGGAAAGCTTCCTGTATTTTAATCTCGGTTCTGGTATCAATAGATGAGGTTGCCTCATCTAAGATTAGCATATCCGGAAGACTTAACATAACACGGGCAATACACAACAACTGCTTCTGTCCCTGCGATAATGTTCCACCATTTTCGCCGATTACCGTGTCATAACCCTCCGGCAAACGTTTAATAAAACCGTGGGCATGAGCTGCCTTTGCCGCTAAAATAATTTCTTGCTCCGTTGCATCCGGCTTACCCATAATCAGATTTTCTCGAATGGTTCCTGAACTCAACCAGGTTTCCTGCAACACCATACCAAAGGATTTGCGCACAAAGGTACGCTTCAATTCACGAATATCCGTACCACTGATTCGTATACTGCCACTATTTACATCATAAAAACGCATCAATAGATTGATTACGGTTGTCTTTCCACAACCGGTCGGTCCTACGATAGCAATCCGTTGTCCCTTTGCTACCTTCAAGTTCAAGTCTTTTATCAATGGTTTATCCGGTACATAGGAAAATGCCACATCCGAAAGCTCCACGGTTCCATCAACCACAAGGTCATCCACTGCATCTTCTCTATCCGGTACCTGCGGTGTTTCTTCAATCAAATCAAAGATTCTTGCTGCACATACAAGAGCATTCTGTAATTCCGTAATCACGCCGGATATTTCGTTGAACGGCTTTGTATACTGGTTGGCATACGTCAGAAAACAAGTAAGCTGTCCTACCGTCATTCCTCCACCAACGACTGATAAGGCACCAAAAAATCCAACTGCGGTATATACCAGACTATTTACAAAACGTGTTGCCGGATTGGTGACAGAAGAAAAAAAGATTGCCTTTAAGGATGCTTTCTGTAAACGTTCATTGACTTCGTCAAAACGCTCCTGCACCTGTTCTTCCTGACCAAACGCCTGTACCACCTTTTGGTTGCCGATCATTTCATCAATCAATCCTGTCTGTTCTCCACGAATTTCAGACTGTGCTTTAAACATGGAATGGGTGCTTTGCGCAATAAAATTAGCAATCACTAAGGAAATTGGTGTTAAGACCACTACAACAATTGTAATCTTAACATCTACTAATAGCATAAAACCGAGTGTACCTACAATGGTAATCACACCGGTAAACAACTGGGTAAATCCCATTAACAGACCGTCAGCAAACTGGTCAGTATCGGCAATGACACGACTTACAATCTCGCCATATGGATGAGTATCAAGATAACTCAGCGGAAGCATTTCTATTTTCTCAAAGGCGTCAGAACGCACGTCGCGAATTACATTATATACAATCCGATTGTTGCATACATTCATAATCCATTGCGCCAAAGCGGTCAGCAATACAATTACCACCATGCGAATCAACAACACACATACGCTATGGAAATCCACCTGATTTACACCCACAACATAATCCACTGCATCTCCTGTCAAAATAGGAATGTATAAGGTAAGCGCCACGGTAACTGCTGCCATAACAATAGACAACAGTACATATAAGGAATATGGCTTAATGCAGGTTAGCACTTTACCAACTATGCTTTTTTGCATATCATCTATTCTGCTCATTGTGCCGCCTCCTTTGGAAACTGGGAATAATATATTTCCTGATAAATAGTGTTAGTACGCAACAATTCTTCATGCGTACCAATCCCCACAGCTTCCCCTTCATCCAGAACAAGAATCTGGTCTGCATGCATCAGCGAAGACGTTCTCTGTGATACAATAAAGACAGTGGTATCACCTGCCATCTCTTTTAATGCTTTTCTAAGGGCAGCATCTGTGGCAAAATCCAGAGCGGAAGCACTATCATCCAGAATTAAAATCTCCGGTTTCTTTACTAAGGCTCTCGCAATTGTCAAACGCTGTCTTTGCCCACCAGACAGATTCTTTCCTTCCTGCTCCACAACAGCATCCAGACCGCCTTCTTTCTTTTCTACCACTTCTTTTGCCTGCGCTGTTGCCAAAGCCTGCCACAATTCTTCGTCAGTTGCCTGCTCATTGCCCCATTTTAGATTCTCCCGAATAGTGCCTTGAAACAGCGTTGCCTTCTGCATTACAATTCCTACTTTATCGCGAAGTGTTGACAACGGATATTCTTTCACATCCACTCCGTTGACAAAAACCTGCCCTTTAGTCGCATCATAAAAACGTGGTATTAAATGAACAAATGAGGTTTTTCCGGAACCGGTTCCACCAATTACACCGATCGTTTCCCCTTTTCGTATTTTCATGGTAATATCGGTTAAGCTTTCCTCACCGGCTTCCGCATATTTCAGAGATACATGGTCAAACGCAACTGCATACCCATCTGTTTTTTCTTCCTGCTTCATTGCATCGTTTTTTACCATGGAATTTTCCATATCCAATACTGCCTGGATTCGATTACCACAAGCAATTGCTTTTGTCACCGTGACAATAAGATTTGCCAGCTTCACAAGTTCCACTAAAATCTGGGACATATAATTGACAAGAGCAACCAATTCTCCCTGTGTGATAATGCCTTCATTTACCTGAAATGCACCTGTGTATATTAACGCTGCCGTAGCAAAATTTACAATTACATAAGTAACAGGATTCATACATGCAGTTACTTTTCCGGCTACCGTTTGTAAGCGGTTCAACTCCTGATTCGCTTCTTTGAATTTCTGTTTTTCGTCCGTTTCCTTTGCAAATGCACGAATGACGCGAACACCTGTCAGATTCTCCCTTGTAATACGCAAAACACCATCCAGACCTTGTTGAACCTTCTTGTACATTGGTGTACTGATTGCCATAATGCCAAACACCACAACCGACAACAACGGAATCGTCACAACAAAAATCAGCGCTGCTTTCACCTCAATGGTAAATGCCATTACCATGGCACCCACAACAATAAATGGCGAACGCAGGAAAAGACGCAACACCAGATTAACACCTGACTGCACCTGATTGACATCACTGGTCATTCGTGTTATCAGTGTTGAGGTTCCTGCCTTATCTAATTCCGTAAAGGAAAATCCCTGAATATGACGAAATAGTGCGGAACGAAGCTTTGTTGAAAATCCCACCGCTGCCTTCGCCGCAAAATATTGAGCGGTGATGGAGCAAACCAATCCGATCACACCTAAGCCTGCCATAATGAGACAGTTTCGAACAATATAGCCGGTATCTCCCTGTTTGATGCCTACATCAATGATATTCGCCATAACTAACGGAACCAGCAATTCAAAAGATGCCTCCAACAATTTAAATACCGGACCTAAAAAACTTTCTTTCTTATAGTCTTTTAGAAAAACAAGAAGTTTCTTCATTTTAAATGTCCTCTTTTCTATCACCTAAGACAACAGAGAGTATTCCTCCAAGTTCCATATCTTATCCACAAGCCCCTCATAAAAGTCCGGCTCATGGCATACCAGTAAGATCGCACCTTTATATTCCTTCAGCGCACGTTTTAATTCTGTCTTGGCATCTACATCCAAATGATTCGTAGGCTCATCCAACAATAAGATATTTGTCTCTCGGTTAATCAACTTACAAAGACGCACCTTTGCCTGCTCACCACCACTTAAGACCTTGACTTTGCTTTCAATATGCTTGGTTGTCAGACCGCATTTTGCCAGGGCAGAACGCACTTCATACTGGCTGTACGCAGGGAATTCCTGCCAGATTTCTTCGATACAGGAGTTATTGCTCGGTGCCATTTCCTGCTCAAAATAACCAATTGCCAGATAATCCCCCAATGTAGCTTTTCCACTTAATGGCTTGATAAGACCTAACACACTCTTTAAGAAGGTACTCTTACCGATACCATTTGTACCGACAATTGCAATTTTCTCACCACGTTCCATGCGAAGATTCATTTCCTTTGAGAGGGGTTGCGCCTTATCGTAACCAATTATTAAATCTTCTGTCTCAAAAATTGTCTTGCCGGCAGCTCTTGCCTCTTTAAAATAAAATTCCGGCTTCGGTTTTTCTTTCGCTAATTCAATCACATCCATTTTATCTAATTTCTTCTGACGTGACATTGCCATATTTCTGGTCGACACACGGGCCTTGTTTCTTGCAACAAAATCCTTTAAATCCTCAATCTCCTGCTGCTGACGCTTATAAGCCGCCTCTAACTGCGCTTTCTTCGCAGCATGTACTTCTTCAAACTTATGGTAATCGCCCACATAACGATTCAATTCCTGATTTTCCATATGATAAATAATGTTGATTACACTATTTAAAAATGGAATATCATGGGAAATTAAAATAAATGCATTCTCATACTCATTGAGATAACGCTTCAACCACTCAATATGGTTGCTATCTAAATAGTTCGTCGGCTCGTCCAACAAAAGAATATCCGGCTTCTCTAACAGCAATTTTGCAAGAAGAACCTTCGTACGCTGACCACCACTTAAGTTTGTTACATCTTTATCTAATCCTAACTCTAAGATTCCTAATGCTCTGGCAACTTCCTCCACCTTGGCATCAATCGAATAAAAGTCATTATTTGTCAAAACATCCTGAATGGTTCCTAACTCCTCCATCATGGCAGTCATTTCTTCTTCATTTGCTTCTCCTAACTTATCACAGATTTCATTCATCTGTGCTTCTAAGGAAAATAAATAATCAAACGCAGATTTTAACACATCTCCAATGGTCATTCCTTGTTTTAATACGGTGTGCTGGTCTAAATAACCTACACGAACATTTTTTGCCCACTCTACTTTTCCTTCATCCGGCATTAATTTACCAGTTACAATATTCATAAAAGTAGACTTTCCCTCTCCATTGGCACCTACTAATCCAATATGTTCTCCCTTTAATAAGCGGAAGGAAACATTATCAAAAATTGCTCTATCTCCAAATCCATGTGTTAGATTTTCAACATTTAATATCATGTATGTACCTCTTTCCGTATTTGATATAATTTCATTAATAATTCCGGCTTGCTGAGTGCCAGCCATGAGATTGCCATTTCTTTCAATGTAAGGTCAAACAAGACCTCTGCCCTGTATTTTTGTAGTATTTTTGCGCATTTTCTATAATATACACTATGCGCATCCCCCGTTGTATAGCCTATGTTTCGTATCACTGCCAATGCACTTTTTACCATTCTGATATGAAGCTCTGCTCTGGCAGAACCATAAGCAAGGGGCAACTTTGTTTCCATATATTGTTTCGCCCGTACCGCATCAAAGGAGCGCTGTATACTGCACTCCTTTTTTTCTAAATGCGATATGGAATTCGGATAATATTGATAATGATAGCAAGGCACGGGATCAAAGTGTACCTTATTCGTTACCATCATATATTGAAATACAAATACAACATCCAGCCAGATAACCAACTGCTCACAAAACTGTAACTGATTCTGTCGTATCACGTCCATGCGGAACATCTTATTCCACACATACCCACGAAATGACTGCTCCTTAAAAAGATGGGCAAGTCCATCATCCCGTGTCAACCGGCGTTTCTCACAATGAGGACGAAATATTTCTTTTCCGTGCAATTCTTCTACAAATCCACAAACTGATAATTCCCCATCTCCTTTTTGAAACGGTTTTATCAATACACTAACATAATCCGGCTCCACGTAATCATCTGCATCCACAAAACATACATATTTGCCGGTGGCTTCTGCCAGACCTCTGTTTCTGGCAGTTGCTTCGCCACCATTTTCTTTGCGAATGTAGTGGACATGTGCATATTTTTGTCCATATCTGCTACAAATAGCACCGGTTCCATCTTCCGAACCATCATCGATAAGCAGTATTTCTATATTTCTATATGTCTGATTCAACAACGAATCTATGCATCTTCTTATTGTCCGCTCTGCATTGTATGCCGGAACAATAATTGTCACTGGTGCTTCTACCATCCTTAGTTCATTCCCTTTAATGTCTCAACTGCATTTTTGCTAATCATGCAAATGCCATGCTCATCTAAGTAAGCTTTTTTCTTTTGTCCGTTGTTAATACGCTTGCTATACTCTGCAAGTCTATTAACATAATGTTCTATATTGTCAGAATTTTTTCGTTTCTCAATGCTCAAATAATACAGTTCTGACTTCGCCTCTTTGTAGAGACTACTTTTGCATATCATATCATCAGGAAAAACCTTGCAGCTTTCAATAACAGTATCTAAGTCCTGATACTGACACACAACCAATCTCCAACCTTCATTTTCTTGATTTTGTGACTTTGTCAGTTCCTTTTCAGACAATTCCTTTACCATCTGTGAGGATTCCTCTTTATTATGTCGCTGGTATTTGTCCATGAAGTCTTCTACCATTTTAATCTTTTCGTCATCTTCTAATTTTTCAATGCCATCTATGTAATCAAACACGCCATTGTCGCCTAATTCTCCAACCACATCCTTGATATGTTCCAGGATATCACGGAAACCACCGTCTTCTTTTTCAGAAAAAGTAATGGAAACTGCATTATGTGGCAGTGGTACAATCTGCAAAGACAGCATTCCGTGTTTTGCTTCATATCCCACTTCATCTTTTGCCCGTTCTACTAATTGTTCTAAAAAACCTCTCACTTTGTCCCGGTCCTTAAAGAAATCATCCATTTCTATACCATTTTCGCGCATATCTTCTTCCGTCAGAACACAACGAACTGTTTCTTTATCTATTCTTCTAAATTTCATATGTATCCTCCGTTCTGCCATACGGCACTCCACTCATTTATTATGCTTGTCTAAATGATTATATGATACGTTATTTTATCGTGTTTCACTGGATAAATCAATAGGATTTTGTTCTTCTGTTATTCTGCAAACAGTTCATCCAGCATAGTAAAGTAGTTTTCAAATGTTTTTCTACAGCACATCGGATTGTCAATCACAATGCCTTCAGACCGTAGTCCTGCCAGCGAAAACGCCATCGCCATCCGGTGGTCATCGTAGGTTTCAATCAACGCCGGTTTCGGCTCACCCGGATATATCTTAATTCCACCTTCCACTTCCCGGCAAACAATTCCCATTCTGGTCAGTTCATTCAGTACTGCCTGAATACGATTGCTTTCCTGGTAACGGATATGGTCAATGCCTGTAATTGTGGTAGGTCCTTCTGCAAATATCGCTGTCACTGCCATCGTCATTGTCTGGTCTGAAAAGCTTCCCATGTCAATATCAATTCCATGATAGGTTCCATTTCCCTGCACCAGCATTCCTTCCGGCTGCTCGCTTACCGTACATCCCATAGCTTCCAATGCTCCAAGGAACTGAATATCTCCCTGCATAGAATCCTTATGCACATGCTTCACCAGTGCCTCGCATCCTAAAATTGCTGCCATTCCATAAAAATAGCATGCTGCGGAAACATCCGGCTCTACCTGATATTCTTTCGCTTTGTATTGCTGGTGTGCCGGGATATAATATTCTCTTTCGCCTACCTTCTGTACTTCATAACCAAACTGTTCCATCATATGAACCGTCATATCAATATATGCCATTCCATGATTGCCGGCAATTTGAATACTAAAATCACGTTTTAACAGATTGGAAGAAATTAACAAAGCACTTAAGAACTGACTACTCTTCTCAATGTCCACGGTTACACAATCTGTCTTTATGCCACGATTTCCAATTTTTACCGGCAGGTGACCTTCTTCTCCTAAATACGTAATCTCTGCTCCTAACTCCTGCAAAGAAGCAAACAAACTGTCCATTGGACGTTTTTCCATCTGGGCAGATGCACGAATGATATACGTTCCTTCAGACAATCCCAGCATTGCTGTTAAAAATCTGGCTGCTGTACCTGCACTGCCCACATAGATCTCAGCTTCTTTTTTTGGAATTGCTCCATTTTTTCCTTCTATTGTAACTTTCTTATTTTTTTCGTCTATTTCAACAGAAAACCCTAAATCAATCAGGCATTGTAAAAAATGTCTGGAATCATCACTGAATAAAACGCCCTTTATGACACTGACACCGTCCGCCATTGCTGCAATTAACAACGCACGGTTAGTAATACTTTTTGACCCAGGTACTTCTACCGCAATATGTTCTGGTTTTTTTTTCAATTTTTTCACATAATATTTTTCTGACATGGAGTACCTCTCCTTTACAATCTTTACAATTATTTTTTTTGACAAACTTCCTCTGACTCTCTATACTGTTATAGAATATTTTTTTAAAGGAGTACATTATGTTTGACAGTATTTTATTTGATTTAGATGGTACCTTATGGGATACCACCGACATTGTGGCAAAAGCATGGAACAACGTTCTTGAAAACGAAGACGGCATTACCACTCGTGTTACCGGTGCCAAGCTTCGTAGCTTATTCGGTCGTCCGCTTCCGGAAATTGCATCTATCATTTTTCCTGAACTTTCAAAAGAAGAACAGGTAGACTTGATAAACCGTTGCTGCGAGGAAGAACACCGTGCATTGGAAAAAACGCCTGGTATTCTCTATCCGGAATTAGAGGAAACACTGGCTACACTTTCCCAAAAATATCCGCTGTGCATCGTAAGCAACTGTGAAGCCGGCTATATTGAATTATTCCTGCGGGTAACCGGTCTTACAAAGTATTTTTCTGACCATATCTGCCCTGGCGACACCGGCATGGGAAAGGGCGATAATAATTTAGCCATTGTAAAACGCAACCATTTTCAGGCTCCTGTGTATGTGGGTGACACATTAGGAGATGCCAATGCTGCCGCTTATGCGAAAATTCCGTTTATTTTTGCAGCATATGGATTTGGTGAGGTTACTGATTACTATGCAAAGATACATTCATTTGCAGAATTGAAAAACCTGCTTTTGTAAAATGGCTTGTTACCATTGCCGCCTTGTTGATATTTTTCAACAGGGCGGTTTTTATACTTCTAAGGACAGCTGGCTTTCTTCTTCTGCTTCCTCGCGGAATTCCTCTACTTTTTCCGGAGCTAATATCGGCAAATCTTCGATTGACTGGATACCAAAGCTCCGCAGGAATTCCTCTGTTGTTCCAAATAACAATGGTCTGCCTGGTGCCTCTTTTCTACCTAATTCACAGACTAGATTGTACTCAATCAATTTATTGATACAATGATCTGATTTCACACCTCGGATATTATCTACTTCTACCTTGGTAATTGGCTGCTTATAGGCAATGATTGAGAGTGTTTCTAACAGAATATCTGTTAAAACATGCTTCTTTGGCTGGACAGCCAGCTTAATCAGATATTCGTACATTTCTTTCTTTGTACACATCTGGAAGGAATCTTCCAGTTCGATGATTTGAATGCCTCTATCCTCACCTTTATATTTATCTATCAAATTATGTATGATTCGTCTGGTTGTTTCTTCGTCATGCTCGATTGCCTTGGCAATTCTGCTTAATTCTACAGACTCTCCCATTGTAAAAAGCATCGCTTCAATGATTGCCTCATATTTGCATATCTCCATTGGCAAGCTCCACTCCTTCCCGGCTAATTACTCTTATCCTGATATCGTCAAACAGGTTCTCCTGTACAACCTGTAATATACTACTTTTTATAAATTCCAAAATAACTAAGAACGTAACTACGATTTCCATTTTGCCTGCACCTTCGTGAATCAGTTCAGAAAACAGAAACTGGTCATGCTCCTGTATATATTCATTCACATAGGCAATCTGGCTGTCTAAGCTAAATTCTTCCTTCTCAATATTGCCATACTGACTTCTGATTGGGTCAATTCTATCATTTTGCCGTTTCATTACATTTCGAAAAATAGTATTCAACTGCTGTAATGAGATTCCTGACAACAACTCCTCTAAATTCACCGGCTCCGTGTATTCTAACACTTCCTTCGGTATGGTTGGAACTTTATAGAAAAACTGTGCCGCATCCATCTGCCTGTCCTTCAACTCATATGACATGTATTTATACATTTTGTATTCTAATAATTTTTCAACTAATTCCTGTCTAGGGTCAATTTCCTCTCCATCTTCGTCAACCTCTCTTGGCAACAACATTTTGCTCTTGATATCTAACAAGGTAGCTGCCATAACCAGAAATTCGCTAACAATGTCCAGATCCTGACGTTGCATCTCATGAATATATTCCATGTATTGCGCCGTTATCTCCACGATTGGAATATCATATATATTTACTTTATTAACATCTATCAGATGTAAAAGCAAGTCCAGCGGGCCTTCGAAGACCTGTAACTTTACGGGTATTCCCATATTTTTCCTCTCATTCTCAAAACATATTTAGGCGTTTACAAAAGCCCTCGATACATTGTATTCATAGTTACAACTTATTTTAAATGTAACACTACCAGTTCTGGCGGATTGGCGAATCTAAGAGGGATGGTGTGGGTTCCCAGACCTCTGCTTAATACCATCTTTGCTCCATATTCCTCAAACACACCACCATCATACTTCGGAAATAATTTTAAGCTTGGTGCTATGACACCCCCAAGAAACGGTAATCTTGCAATACCACCATGTACGTGTCCGGCACACACTAAATCTGCCCCCCAGGCAGCATAGTCCTTAAAAAACTCTGGATTGTGAGCTAACAAAATCCTGTACTGACTATCCTTATCCGGTTCTCCAAGCTTTGACTGCATATATCCATCCGGCAATGTAATCTTTGCAAGCTTTTTATAATACAGACGTTCCATATCTAATCCAATCACTGATAGTTTGCAGTCTTCCAACTCAAATATCTCACTTTCATCCCGCAAAAGATGAATCCCGATTGCTTTCATGTACGCCTCATATTCAGAAAAAGATGCTGGAAACCATTCCGGATTCTCATACATTTTCCGTTCGTGATTCCCCATAGCATAATAAACAGGGCATATATCCACTATCTGTTTCAGAAAAAGTTCTGCTCTCTTCGTATCCTTTCCCTTTGCAGATACCACAAAATCACCGGCTCCAAGAATTGCATCCGGCTCGAACGCCTTCATTGTCCGAATCAGTTTTTCATTATTTTTTCCATACTGCTTGTTGTGCAAATCTGCTACAAGCAGTAATCTATGCTCTTTTTGAAACGATACTCCGGGAATGGTAATTGTATAATGTGTCACCACAAAATGATTCCCCTCCCAGATAAAATAGATTGTAAACAGTACAACCACTACAGCAAACGCTGCTAACATCCATAACCAATCCACACTTTTTACCTGTTTTCCTTTCCCGTCCGTCTATATTTATCCATTTATGCATATACTGTTGTATAATTTCCTCATGCAAATGGAGCCATTATGAAACGCATCTTATCTATTTTACTATTGTTAATTCTTTTTGTCTACCCATTGTTTTCGAATACACCATTGGGATATGAGGAGATCTATGCAGAGACATCCGGAAATACAACCCCTTCTGATGCCACTGCGCCAATCTCCGTAAACGCACCAAATGCTTATCTGATGGAAGCCTCTACCGGTACCGTACTATTTGAGAAAAATGCAATCGAATCAAAACCTCCAGCCAGTGTTACCAAGGTTATGACTATGCTTCAAATCTTTCGCGCCATTGAGCAAAACAAAATATCTCTGGATGATGTAGTCACTGTCTCCGAATATGCTGCCTCCATGGGTGGTTCGCAGGTTTATCTGGAGCCTGGCGAAACACAGACAGTTGATACGCTGTTAAAATGTATTGCTGTGTCAAGTGCTAATGATGCATGTGTGGCCATGGCAGAACATATCAGTGGAAGTGAGGAGGCATTTGTGGAGGCGATGAATGCCACCGCCAAAGAGCTTGGTATGGAACATACACATTTTTCCAATACCAACGGTCTTACTGCCGACAACCATGTAACATCGGCAAAAGACATTGCTATTATGTCCAGAGAACTGATTACAAAATATCCGCAAGTGTTTGATTACTGCTCTATCTGGATGGAAGACATCACCCACGTCACCAAAAAAGGTTCTACCACCTTCGGTCTTGCAAATACGAATAAATTCCTAAAACGCTACGAATATGCTACTGGTTTGAAAACGGGATTTACGGATGTTGCCAAATATTGCATTTCTGCCACAGCAAAACGTAACGGCATTGACTTGATTGCTGTTGTTATGGGTGCTGACACACCGGAACAGCGTATGCAGGATGCCATTACTATGTTAAATTATGGATTTGGAATCTGCAATCTATATGAAGACAAGAATGATGAAACATTAGAACCTATCCCTATATCCGGTGGAACCAGTGACTCTGTCACCTGCCATTTTGAAAAATCATTTTCATATCTTGACACAAAAGGCTCTGATTTATCAAAAATGAAAAAGGAACTGGTTTATAACACTACACAAACTGCCCCTGTCAAGAAAGGAGAGGTTGCCGGTAAAGCCGTCTATTCGATTGACGGAAAAGAAATTGGCTCCATTAATCTGCTTTATGATTATGATGTGGAAGCAGCTGGTTTTTCTCATTACCTTATGCAGATATGGGAATACTTTACATTATAGGGAGTTTCACCACCCCCTTCATTCACACTCTCATTTGTAAGCCGCTAATATGTATTTACAAAAGCAGTTGATGAAATTAATAACTGGCAGTGGCGTTAAAAATCCAACACTAAAAGCACCATTCAGAAGAATTTGACCTCTTCCGTTTGGTGCTTCATTTTATCGGCACTTATTCTTTACTTCAAAAAACTACTTGTATTTTTATCTACCACGAAGTTTGGTATATTATACAACACCAAAATATCTGTAATGCCCTCTGTTTCGATTAGCTCCGATACACTTCCACGATAGTAGCGGAAATCTATCATTACCGTTTCTTCATAATGGTTGATGGCAAATGGTGCAAAGCAGTGGGCGTAAGAATCCTTTATCAGCAAAAGTTTTCTGCCGTTCTTGTTCTCTGTTCCCATCTTCACGATGCCGTGGTTGCCATCTAAATATACAGCATACTTGTCCTTTGTTTCCAAATGTGACTTAACATACAACGTATCAGACTTAGTCTGTAAATCATATTCCAGAGAATATGTGGTTGCTTCCTTTGGATAGTACAACGTAATCTCGTCAGGCTTTGTCACTACATTTACCTTGGAATACAGCGTACCTAAAAAATCATCACTCACGACCTCTGTCCGGAACTCCTCAAGCTTCCACGGGTTAAATCCCATTTCTTTCGCCCACTGCTCATAAGCATAGTAGGCACCTAAAGCAGTCCAATGATGGTCAGTGCGATAATACAGATATTCGTTCTTCTTAGAATACAAGGTATCTAGCAGATTTATGGCAGAAGTGTCAGCCACGTTCTCAAATTCTTTCAAATACTCTGCCTGGTCAAAGGTTCCTGCAAATGGTGGCAGTTTCTCTGACAGAATCTCACCTGCGGTTGGTACTAGCATGGCTTTTACTCTGTCTTCCCCCAATGTTTCCTTATATTCGTTCAGGAATTCTGCCAAACGCTCTGCATTTGCCGTTGCCTGCTCCTTGTCAATCTCGGAATTCTTATGTGTTTCCACCAAGTAATCGTCACTACAGAAATACACACCATTGATTTCCCGTCTTCCTAATGCGAAATCCAGATAGGATGTGGCAGTAATCCAAGTATCTCTGCCTACAAACTGATCCGTAATGTAAGTCTCATACTCACTTGCAAATGTTCCCTTTACGAAATTGTCCCACGAAAATTCGGGCATTGTTGCCAATGCCCGATTCTCGTTATCAGAATATTTCTTCTCAGGAGTTACGATGCCTGCTATGGAAAGTCCATATAACAGGATTCCCATAGCAGTAATTGTCATAATCTGATATTTCTTATTGGTCACTTTTTCTTTCCTCCTTTATTTTTTAATCTAACTGGAACAATGCTTGCACCGTTATATTCAATGTAGTTGTTCCCAACGATGCTATCTTATTATTCATTGTCTCAAATTTAATTGTTCGGAATGATTCATACGTCTTTCCTCCCTCTGTTCTCTTAGACAAATATAGCTTCGGGTAATCCAAATAATATGTTTTATCCTTTTCAAGACCGAGAAACTTATTACTTGCATCTGCAGTAATTACATTACCAGCTTCATCATAAATCTTTGTAATATAGTAACGTTCTTCCGTGCCACCTTCTGTATAAGGATAATAAATCTGGCACTGCTTAATTACTGCACCCAAGTTGTAATCAACAATTTGGAATGAAATACGCTGTACATCTGTCGCATCAAAAGTCTCCTGATTTACAGTATTACCACCAACAGTTGTATCTTGATCATATTCCCTCGGTAACGCAATGTTGTATGTGTTTGCAAATTCCTCAGATTCCTTTGCATTTGCATTTGTGACCTTGACCGTTGGCGCCTCATAAGCCTGACGATATGCTGCAATCATAGTATTAATAAACAGCTTTGCTTCCATATCACTGCTTACAGAAGTACCTACTGTAGAATGTCCTACACCAGAATAAAATATATTATCTTTACTGTAAATGTAATAGTTATTTGCAGCATCATTTGGGGACACGCCATACGTTGCACCCGTACCTGGTGCATTTGATTCTCCTGTGTATTGATTTTTTTCATAATCAGAATCATTCCAGGCAGAAGGAGATCTACCATCGTTATCCTCTAAACAATACCACACAGTTACTTCCTTATCCTCAAGATTAAGCTGATACCACTGTGCATGAGTTTTTGCTATATCTTTTGCCAAACTCGTATCAATTTTATACGGATAAGTTGTAATCTGGCCTTTGTTCGTTTCGGTAAGACCTTGTGTTAAGTCGTTATTATTGTTGAAACCACTACTTAAAACATTCGAATTCCCTCCAGTATATCCACAAATAAGATCACCAGCAAAATTTCTTATCATATATCTATACGGCATTAAGAATTTATAACCAGAACCAATATTCGGATTGCTCACTCCATTTGGACTCCATGCCAAACGCTTAATTGCGTAATAAGTATATCCATGAATTGCACTGTAGGTTGAACTTCTGTTTCCTGGCTTCCATGCTTTATCGTACTCTACGTTCTTTTGACTCTTTTGTTTGTCTTGATAATTCTTAAGACTTTCTTTTTCATCAGGTGATAAATATTTATTCACTGCACCATAACGATTCATTCCCATTACATCTCGAAGCAATGTATTTGCAGAATAACCAAATGGAAGCGTACTACCATCAGGAATATTATGCAAAGAAGTAAGGTCATGCGTCAATAATATACTTTTTCCCTGCTCAATATAATATTCAATATAGTCCATTGCACCATAATCATTGGAAATGTTTACAAATCCATACGCATCACCAAATCCTATAATAATCATATTATAATCCTTAAGTTTACTATCTAATGTTGCGGTATAATTCTTAGGATTCTGCAATGAGCCGGATTCAAGATTAATATCCTTTCCTTTATCAAAAGAAAATTTCTTTCCTTCATTATTGTCTTTAAAATATGCTTCAAATTCAGCAGCGGTTTTTACTGTTACGTTAATTTCATACTCATCCAAACTCTCATAGTACTTTGTAAACAAATAATTATTCTTCAAGTCTAATTTTCCATCATAAATTCCACTGAGAGGTTTCGGTATTATCTGCAATACATTAATCTTCTTTTTGGTACCTGTTGTATTCTTAATAGCAGAAAAACCTGTCTCTTCTGCACGAAGAGACGTATTATCCACTCGATATACTTCAAGTTTCCACTGAACTAAACCAATAAATGTTTTAGACAAACCATGATTGAATGTCACATACTCAATTTTATCTTTTGTTCCTTTCCCAATAAACTTACCACTTTTAACCACTTCATCATCAGCAACCTTAGCATCTCGATTCTGATCAATATACAGCTTATAGCCATATTCTTCGCCTATTATCGGCGATTGTAAGTGAAATTTAAAATGTAAGTAAGCTCGTCCATCAGCAGAAGGTGTTATATAACTACATGTTAACTTGTTTGCAGAATTTGTATTTCCTACATAAGCAATAGGTGTTTCGTCTAGTATAAATAATGGTTTAATCTTATTCTGTAATGCTTTTACAATCATAGCAGCCTGCGTAGCACTACACAAATTATCCTTAGAATCTTTATTGTTTTTTACAAATTCATATACATAAGAACTATCATCAATCAACGCTGTATTTTTCTCATATAAGTCTTTTGCTGTTACAATCGGACAACCTGATTTAAGAAATCCTTCCAAATCCTTTTTCTTTAAGTTCGTAATATCGTTTCCTGAAAAACGTAATTCAGTTGTAGTTGGTGCATTCTCCAACCATTTCACTGAACGACTCAGTCCTGACACGGCATACTCCGCACTGTACACTTTATCACCAGTATGAAGGTATATCTTTCCATCAAGCGCATTATCATTCCAATCCGGTAAGCCATCTTTTAGATTATATGCACCACAATCTAATCCCATATAGATAAAATCATAAGTACTATTCAAATCTTCAATCTTACCATTAAATTCTGCTGTGGTCTGATGTGTTATTGTGATATATCCTGCATGCATAGGAGCAAGCCAACGAATAAATGCTTCATTGACCACATATCCGTTCTTAACGTCAACACATGGCTCTAAATCCAATACGCGAAGTGTTTCGAATGATGTTGCTTTACTATGTGCATCATGTTTCAGCACAAAACGGATTGCATCCGATGTCGTTGCCGTTGTTTTTCCTACAAAACTCTTAAATTCGGTAAATTTGCTATAACGTCCGGATAAATCATTCGATTTGTAATCTTTTAGGATATCATCCGAAAATACATGCACTCGCCCACTTGTCCATAGGGTATCTTTAGTAATACCATCTCCACAAATTTGATAATTATTCCAAATATCATCTGACGTCCAATAGGAGTTAATATTAGTGGTATCACCATCTACCCTGGTTGGTAAAAAGGTATAATATGTCCAATAGCTCTCAGCACTTGAACCACTACTTTGCAACTTGAACTTTCCATCTACAATTAATGTTTTATCTGTTGATTCCTTATCCTTCTCAAAATAAATATTTCGAAATGCATTCTGATCCATTGACAATAACATGATTGCCAACTTATACATATTATTCTTAGAACCCTTTGCAGTGTACTTATTAGAAGTTGCTTTTCCGTACCAGTCGCATATCTTAAATTGTACGTTATCTTTCACCGAAATGTTGGAAAGTGTACTAAAATCATACACATTCTTATTCATTACAATCGCACAATCATCTGTTTTATCTGTAGCTTTCATGAATAATGCCTTCGCAAGACTCCATGATATATCATTACTTTCAAAAGAATTGACACGTTTACTTGATGATGTTGCAGATTTACCTAATCGATTGTAATTTGCCCAGATATTCTCATACTCAGCCATTCCTGATGTAGGTGAAATATATACAAGGTCTGCACACTTAATCCAATTTTCAGTCAGGCTATCTGGCGTAATCGTCTTCACCACTACAGAATACTCTGCTGCTTTTTTCTCAGAAAGACCTAACGTATCTGTCAAAAAGTAATCATTATTTTCATATGTATAATACTCTGCCGGATGATACAGCTCGCCACCCACACTTGTTCTTTGCGTATAGATTCTATCGCCTTCATCTGTAAGTATTTTATCAAGACTACCTTCTTCAACAAAGGTTTCTTTCTTATAAGCAGATTCCTCGTAGGACTGGATGGTGTGCCAGATAATGTCCCCCTTTCCTTTTCCTGCCTCGGTTATCTGCATGGTTGTGCTATCCTGAGTAAATCGACCTTCTCCTGCTGCCACTTTTTCATAATAACCTTTCAGTGTCATGCTGTCGATCACAGTATCTACTGTGCTATCATAATAATCTGGTTTGGATGCTTCCTCGTCAGCAAAGAAATAGGCATCTGTAATTACATCAACCTTTGCAGTACCGCTGGCTGCAATCTTTGTTAATGCACTGCGACCAAACATTTCTTCTACCTTTACAGGCTCACATCCGCTAATCAGATAGCCTAACTCCGCACATTCTTCATATGGAACAATTTCCAATATCAAGAATGGGTTCTCCTTTGTACCAAGTTCTGCTTCTGTAGAACCAGTTCGTTTGGTTGATGGTAATTCATTGTAAGAATCTACCACGCCCCTAGTCACCTCGCTTGAAGCAGGATCTGCATAGCTTTCCTCTTTGTGGAAGCCGAATTTGAGACAAATCCCACACACTACAAAAAGCAGCATACACACGATGCCGCTTTTCCAAACAAAATTTCTTTTTTTGCTATTTTGCTTTCTGTCACTCATGCTGCTCTCCTCCAATCCAGACAACGTATTCCTTCTACAACTGCATTTCTAACCTTAATTGTATTATTCAATACATATTCCTTTGTACCGATCGTTAATTTCAACTGTATAGATACTTTATTCTTGTTCACACTCGCATCATATACCGGTGTAAATGCAACCACATATTCACCGATACAATTCTCTATGACTTCGTCTGCTATGGTTACATCTGCTGTTGGAACTTTAAATTTTTTCATATACAATTTTCCACTACTTCCTAACCAGATTACTCGCTTTGTTTCAACAAGTTCCGGTCCAACGGATGGATCCTTCTCTTCATATATATCACGATACAGAACTATCTTAGTTGCATCCGTCTCAACTTTATTTGATTCCATCACCCATTCACTTATCTGCTCCATCAGTATCTGGGCTTCGGTCTGAAGATTAATCTCTGTGGATGCTGTACGATACCCACGGTGGGCGGAGGTCATAAAGATCATCGCCGCACCAAAGATAATAGTAGAAATAGCAATCGCAATGATTAATTCTACCAACGTTATACCCTTGTTATTCAGACGCATTCTTTATCACCTCCTAATATACAATATGTTTTCCTGTTTCTTTCATCAGCTTAATCTCATAGCTTGAAATTCCTTTGATAACAATGCTATTTACATTTGTATCGCTATCTGCATAGGAAAATGCCATAGACTTGCTATATGCAATTCGTATAAATCTTCCACCGTCATTTACCAGATTACTCGTTACTTCTGAATCCTGATATATCTTGACGTCATTACCGGCTACTTTCGTTCCATTTGTGTCTAGCTTTGTACTATCAAAGCTCGTCAGCTTTTCCTTTAAGATTTTCATATAGTAGCCATCACTTAGCTTGTAAATGTACAAGAATGGATTGCCTGATTTACTCATGGTCTCCATCTGTAATTTATCCAAACGACTGTCTATCGTCTCTACTGTATCTTTCAAATTCGTTGCTCTGACATTATTAAACATTATATAGGATGAACCTGCCAGAATTGCTATCATCGCTATTACAATAATTATTTCCACTAACGACATACCGCTATGGTCATGAATCCATTTTTTCTTCATATCATCACCACCCTAATTCTTCTGCCAGTTCTCAAGAGATAAGTAATCGGCTATCTCTACGGTTCCAATTACATTTTCAAGAAGGGTCGCATAATCATGGAAATACTTTGTGAAATTCTCACTCGGAACTGTCGACTTCGATGCCTTTCGGAACAATTCTGAAACAAGAACAGAATTTGCTGTTAGTGTTGCGTTTGTTCCAAAAGTAACCGTTCCACCGGCTATAATCATTCCTTCAAAATTGTCTTCCACATAAACATCACCCGTAGCAACCACGATACCTTTTGTATTCGTTGGTACCGTATAAGAAGAAGTTTCACTTTGATTGTTCACAAAAACAACAGTTGCAGTTGTGGATGGATCGGAAAATACCGTCTGCGCATGTTTTGTAAAATCATTTTCCACATCGACTTTTTTGACAATATTTTCAAACAAAGGATCTACACTCTTGTCAATAACAGTAGATGCCCCTACTACCGTTGTAAAACGCACATCCGTGCCTGTAATGCCTGAGCCTGTTTCTGTCAATGATGTTTGCAATGACTTATATCGAATTGCTAACATTTTAGCAAAATTCCAATAACTCGTATCTATATCCCAGTCAACCGCTGTAGTCGTTGCCATTTTTTCTTTCAAAGTTGTACCTTCTCTATATAAAAGATCACCTCTCAAGGTAAGAACCGTTGAATGATTCAATTCTAATGCCACCCTGCCGGAAGTACTCGCTAAATATTCTTCCGCCTGCTCGTCCATACTTGCCTTGTTACTATTTACATACTTCAGATAGAATTCATTTGCATCATCCTCTGACTTAAAGTTTAAGTAATAGTAGGTGTGGGTTGTTCCACCTGCTGCATTATCAATAAAGGAATATCCAATAACTTGTTTGCTACTATCCAGATAGTTTGTAAAATCACTTACACCCGTATCATTTGCATACGCCAACACACCTGCAGCTGAAAACATATTATTCTTTACTGTTCCATCCGGATTTTTTTCTAAATATGATTCATCTACAAAGTAGGCAAGCTGGTTCGATCTGACTGACACAGATTCACCCATTGGAACATCATTACCACTGTTACCACTAGAAATATACGTTCTACCTGCAACCAACAGATAATCCAAATCTTTAATATTCAGATAACTGTTCTTTACTACGTTACCACTTGCATCCTTAGTAGATCTTGCATTAATCATGATCGCACTACTAAAATCAGCATTTTTGTTTGTAGCGGTAGCCCCTAAGGTATCCGGATAATTTTCTCTAAAATTATAACCATAATACTTACCCTTTAATTTGATAGTACTACCTCTTGCATTAAGAGCCAGGTCGTCTGCTATATAGCTGTTTCCCTGCAGAAGAATGTTGCCGGATCCAGATGTGGTGCATACATTCTCTGCCCAGATTTGTGACGAAGCATCTGCCTTACCAATGGTTATCATTCCACCAGAGGAAGCGATGTCACCTCTTGTTACAATGACATTACCTGCAATGATGTTACCGGATGTACCAGTCAAAACGTCAATACCGCCTACACCTGCATAAACATTGCCATCCACAGTTACATTACTTGCATTTACAGATATTTTGTTATCTGCAATCAGTGCATACTTCATATATTCCGTAACAAGATTTCTTCCACCAAAGTTCATCTGTGGTACAGAAAAAACAATATCTGTTGTAATTGTCGTTTCATAGTCACCAGCATCGTTCTTTACTTTAATATTTTTAAGCCGGACAGATTCTTTTGTATCTGTATAATCTACATATATAACCGCTTCACCGGCTGTTGCAGGCGTATTCGCTGTTAAAAACCAGCTTTTATCGGTTCCGGAACCAGTCAAATATGTTGTTTTCATTTTTTCAACATCATATAATGACTTCTTACCACACAGAACACCTATTTCCGGTATATTTTCTTCCGGTGCGGTATCTAATCGAAACGCCTGGTATAAAAGTTCCAGATAGGAATCGGTAAATGCTTCCTGCATTTTTTTGGTATCACCACCATATGTATCATACTTTTGTAACACTTCCATGTAAGCATCCTGCATACATTTAGCAGCAACCGTATTTAATGCAACTGTAAGTTCATCAATGCGTTCTTCCGCCTTATAGAAATTCTTCTTATTACTGCTCTCTACTTCTTTCATCTGTATATTAGTAATTGTAAGATGTGTAATGAGAATGCCAATCACACCAACAACAATCATTGTAACTAGCACTGCAAGTAAAGAAGCACCTGTATTCTGCTTTCTTAATGACCATCTGTTGTTCATAGCTATTCTCCTTTCGTAGATTGCATGGTTGCATACACCTTTGCACTGGCATCGCCCATTTTACCTTTTTGGTAAACATTAATTGTAATGTTCACTAATCGAATTGGCTTCTCTGTGGTAGTTAATGCTTCTGTTGCCATTGCTAATCCATATTCATCAAATGTATTCGGAACATTGGTATGTATGATACCCATGCCTTTTTCTATTGAAGTAAGTTTATCAATTGTCATACTATAACTTGAATCACCTGTTACATTCTGCCAGATAAAATAGATATGCGGCAATGTCAAACCACTCGCCTTTGTAATCTTCACCAGCTCATTAGCCTGCATTCGGTCAAACAAAACATACAACTTATCCAAGCTTGCAACTTCTGCATCAACTAATGGCACGCTCGTGTATGTATCATTCGAACCATCATGTGTTAAATCTGTACAGTTATATACATAATACACCTTCACATGAATATTCGTTCCACTTTGGCTAAACTCCATGTTTATGGTTCTAGTCATATTGCTTGAAACAGTAACAATACCACCTCGCCCATAACTATCACAAAGTGCCTGAAAATAAAGCGTAGCTTCAGTCAGCTGCTCCTTCTCCACTGCCAAAACATCCTTCGTCTCATCAAAACCATAGATAACAGGACGTGGCTGTGAGTTATAGCTTGCTACGGAACTCAGGTTAACTTCCACATCGAACTGGCTCGACAATGTTCCTGCCGGACACCGATAGACAACATCACCGATACCGGTGGTGTTGTCTATGTTATAAGTATGCCAGGCAATTCCTGCATCATCAAAATACTTTGTTACATAATTACCTGTTGCACTATCTAAATTCAACAGCTTATCTTCTAACTTCAACTGTTCCATAACGCTCTGAGCTGCAACAGTTGCCTGCTGTTGTGTTCTCGCCTGTACATTGTATTTTAAAGATTCTGTAAAATAGCTCAGTAAGGGAATAGAAATAATGGCAAGTATGGCCATTGCAATAATTACTTCAACCAGAGAGAATCCCTTATCATTTATTGTTCGCTTATGTACCATACAGTCACCTCCTGTCATTCACTTCTATTCATTCGCGTTTGTCTGCAACGACTGTGCACCGCTTCCGGAACGGAAAATATTAGGTACACCCTTCTGTCCACTTACAGATGGAGCTACATATTCTTTCTCTGTACCATCTAATGTATAGAAATACACAATCATCGTTCCTGTCAGCTTATTGTCTTCATTGGAATACGTTGTTGTCAATGCGGAAATTGATAATTTGTCTTCTGCAGTGTTGATTTCATTAATCGCTTTCTTTAACACATCATAGTCCGCTTCATAATCCATAGTAAGAGAAGCAAAGGAGCCGTAATACGTCTTAGCTTCCATAGTTTCGGTCGCACCTGCCGTCTCACCGGTACTGGCATCTGTTGTTGTGCTTGAATTAGCATCCTGTGTAGTCATTTCTGCATTTGCCACTTCCGAGAACTGGTTGTTCAACACGAAACTCATCTGTGAAACCTTGATTTCTGTATTATCCTCTAACTGCTGTACAATAGAGATAATCTTTTCTGTTGTAATCCTGCTTGGATAGTTTGCAATGATTTCTTTCATACGTTCCTGCATGGTTTTTGTTTCCTGCTCTACCTCTCCCTGATGGGCAACCATATCTTTTAACTCATTTAATCTGACTTCTCTTGTCTCGTTCTGTTCTTCTACCTTAGCAGCTTTGTTGTTATATGTGTTGAATCCAAGGAAATAAGCAGCCGCAACAACAATCAATGCAACCAGCAGAATTAACAAACGTAAATCCGAATCCGATATTTTAATTTTTTTCATTTGTTATACCTCCTACTCATTTACAACTGCATCACCCGATGTAGTTGTTGTTGCATCACCTGGACGGAACAATTGATCGAGAGTTGCATCACCAGATGTTGCATCCCCGGATGTTGTTCCCTTGGCACCTGTATAGCTGGCAAGCACACTGAACTTCCATACCTTATTACCAGTTGCATCTTCTTCCTCTGACATAGACGGAATTGTCACATTAGTCAGTGAAGTAATATTCTCCATGTGGATTAAAAATGCCGCTGCTGTCATCTTCACATCACAGGAAACATTCATTGTAATCTTTTCTTCATCTACACTTAAGCTTTCTACTGTCATCGTGGTAGGAAGCTCATTTTCTAACTGCTCGATTAATGCACTCAAATTATCATTGTATGAAAGGGTTCTCTGTTCAAACGCATCCAACTGTGTATATTCCTGCTTAACCTTGTTATTCAAATCATATACTTCTTCTATGTAAGAAAGGTTCTCAATTCCCTGTTCAATCTCACGCTGTTCTGAAACCGCTCTGAGATATCGCAAGCTGGACACCAGAATCAACGCCAAAGCTACTACTACTGCAAATCCTAATACAGTATAAGAGGTTTTTAAATTGGTCTTACGGGATTCCTTTTCCTTCATGTCCTTAGGCTTAATATCAATTGGCTTAATGATCGCACCTATTGTAGAAATAAGTTCTGCTGCTTCTACATCCATAGCATTATAGGACTTATCAAAGCTTATCATGGACTGGTAACCATTGCTCCATAATGGAAGCGGTATTTCCTGTCCAAACATTTTCTCCAGACCGGCAATCTTTGTACCACGTCCCACCAGATATAAATTGCCCTTGAAGCTTCCCTTCATCTGGTTCTGGAAATACTCAACTGCTGCATATACCACACGGATATGATAACTTAAGGAATCGCGAATCTCTGCATAGGCTTCTGCCAAATATTCCTTTTTCACATCCATATTACTAGTCATGTCATTTGGAAATTTATCCGGCTGTGGATCATCATGAATTACATCATTTTTCTGTAAAAATTCAAATGCTTCCATTTCATCTTTAATACCCAGAATTGGGAAATTCATCATATTGGATAAGGTTGTTCCATAACCATAAGGTGTAATACGCTGGAATACAAGCTTATTATCAGATAAAATACTGATAATTGTCGCCTGTTCGTCTACCTCCACTACAATACCACCAGTAGCCGGAACCTTGTTCAACATGAACTGAACCGTACTGTTTCCAATGTAATCAAAGGTCATTACATGGAGTCCTGCCTGCTCTGCAAAGGAATAATAGTTATTCAACAAATTATCCGGTACTGCCATCAATAACAGCTTCTGCTCTTTGATGCCGTCCTCCTCAACAATGTCCATTTTCTTATAGGTAATGGAATAATTAGACACATCCATTGGGAAGTATTCATTCGCCTGTGTCTTTACAATGCCACTAATTTTCTCGTCTTTTACAAGTGGGATAGCAACTTCACGTGTGACAATCTTAGAGGATGAAAGTGTAAATACAACATCTCTTTCCTTTACATTATGTTTCAATAATTCATTATTCAAATATTGCGCAAAGTTTTCTTTATCCCTAATGTAACCGTCTTCAATTACATCTTCCGGAGTACGAAATACAAATGCCTGATAAACATGTGGGTTCTTTTTGCTTACAGAAGTCACACAGACCTTTGTATGCCAGATCCCCACCTCTATACTTACAACTCTATTAGCCATTTCCATTCTCCTTTATCTTTATTTTCTGTAACCATTTCTCTTCTGCCTATACAGAAAGTTACCTTGTCTATACAAAGCAAAAACTCCTGTACGGATTTTCAGAATAAATACCGACGTAACTTGTGTTAGTTATATCGCTATTTATTTTGAAAATCCGGTACACGAATTTATCTATAATCCTGCCATTCGTAAATACCATTGTATCATATTGTCACCCCACAGTGCACAGATAAAAATTCCTGCTGCCAGATAAGGTCCCATTGCCAATCTGCGTTCTGCTTTGCTTACCTTCATACGAATTACATGTATGAAAGCACCCAAAATACAACCAACAAAAAAGGCTAGTGTGATTGCTTTCCATCCTAAAAGCAGACCTGCTGCCCCCATTAATTTCACATCACCACCGCCTATTGCCTGTCCTGCCGACAGAACATATAACAGATATAAGCATACACTGACACACACCATGCCAATCACATGGTCTGCCCAGTTCTCTAAATTAAGTACCACCGAGACTGCCCCTAAGAATAAGATAAAGACATTCGCCACCACTGGTATCTCAAAAGTTCTTTCATCAATTACACTTATTACTATCAGGGCGGACGTCATAAGACAATACAGTATACTGCTCCATTCAAATCCGTTTGCCCAGAAAACGATGACATAAAGTATGCCATTGAAAGCCTCAATAAGAGGATACTGCAATGAGAGTTTTGCCTTACATTTACGACATCTGCCCTTCAGTAATAGGAAAGAAAATACTGGAAACAAATCATACCAACGCAAGGTATAACCACACTTCATGCAGTGAGAGCGTGAGAGTATGCTTTCTTCCTTCGGAACACGATAAATGCAGACGTTTAAAAAACTTCCGATTACGATTCCGTATAGAAATATAACTATATAGATAAATAATTCTATGAACGTTGGCATGGTTGTTAGTCTCCTCTTTAAATTGAATTATAACTGTGCAACAATTTTATCGAATACTGGATTACCATCCTTATCATATGCCTGAGTTACAATTGTTTTAGCTTTAGCACCTGCAGCATCAGATGTAGTTGGATTAATTACCATAGTTACATAAGCAATTTTCTTACCCTTTTCAGAATCCATCTTATCTGTTAATTCAGTAGCACTACTATATCCAACAAGTGTCTTAATTTCATCTTCTAAACCAGTAGATGTTTCTGCTGTACCATAAACAGTTACTGTTGTTACTGCTGTTGCTGATACTTTTTCTACATTAGATGAGTATGTTGTAGTTGCTGCTGTGCTGTAGCTGTTAAGAATCTGGAAATCCTTTGCTTCTCTAGATTTGTTTAAGTATGGGATAACCTGTGTACCTACAATACCAACTAAGATTGCCATAATAGCAATTACGATGATTAACTCTACGAGAGAGAAACCTTTGTTATCCATTCTTCTTTTCTTTAATTTGTTTACTAAATTCATTTTTCTTTGTACTCCTTTGGGTATTTGTTTATGTATTATCATGCTGTCCTCTGGGCTGACAGACTGATAAGCGAACTAACATATAACGTATCGTACATTAACCAATACTGTTATATAAGCTGAACATTGGCATCATAACTGCCAGAATAATCGGCACAACCACTACTGCCATAAGAATAATAATCATCGGCGATAACACAGCCACCAATGACTCAGTTGCCATCTCAACTTCTTCGTCGTAATACTCTGCTATCTTATCAAGCATATCCTCCATATTACCGGTTTCCTCACCAATTCGTATCATCTGGTATACCATCGGTGGAAATACGCCTGTATCTTCCAGTGGTTGTGATAACGGAATACCATGCACAACCTCTTTCTGCGCTTTTTCCATTGCCCGTTTCACTACTTCATTTTTCATAATCTTAGTCACAATCTCAATGGCATCAACCAAGGAAATACCGGAAGCCAGCAACGTACTTAACGTTCTTGTCAAGCTTGCCGAAGCAGACTTTATTGTTAAATTACCAAGTAAAGGTAACCGCAATCCTAATTGTCCCCATATCAGAGCACCATTCTCTGTTTTCTTAAACTCATGTATCAAAAACCAGGAAACAAGAACGATACCCAGCATAACCATCCAATAATTTACAAAAAAGTCACTGACTGCCATAACCGCTAAGGTGATGCCCGGCAATTCTGCATCTAATTCCTCGAAGGACTCTAAGAAGGTCGGCACAATCTTCACCATCATCAGAATCACTACCGCTATGATAACAAGAATTAACACACATGGATATATCATAGCTTTCGTAACGACACCCTTTAAGTGCGCATCCTTTTCAAAGTGAGAACCCATTCGATCAAAAGCTGTCTCCAAACCACCGGAAGCTTCACCAGCTTCAATCATATGTACCATAATCTTCGGGAATATCTTTGGATGCATTGCCATAGCCGATGCCAGGGTTTCACCCTTCTGCACCGCATCCTTTACCTCAAGAATTGCCTTTGAAAACTTCTTATTCTCTGTCTGTTCTCCCAACATTCCCAACGCATCAATTACAGTAACACCTGCATTTAAGATACTCTGGAACTGGCGGCAGAACACACCTAATTCCCTCGGCTTAACAATCTTACCAATTGTAATATCCAAATCTTTGCTCAATGCACTCGCCATAGAAATAGAAACAATCGTATTACCGGTAGCTTTCAGCTCAATTCTCGCCGCTTCTTCATTTGCCGCTTCCAGGGTTCCTTTTTTTTCTTTTCCGTCTGGCTGAATCACTTCATATAAATAACTCGGCATATTCAACTCCAATCCTTCCGTTATAGGCTATTAAAATAATTTTTCCTGCATAGACGCCGGATCCTGTGCATACTCCACTGCTGTCGCGCCATCTATTTTACGTTTCAAATACAAATCAAACAATGCATCATCCATTGTCTGCATACCTATCTTCTTGCTGGTCTGCATAATCGATGCAATCTGATGTGTTTTTCCCTCACGAATCAGATTATGAATCGCCGGCGTACCATGCATTACTTCAAATGCAGCTACACGTCCTGTTCCATCTGCCGTTGGAAGTAATTGTTGCGAGATAACTGACTCTAATACAGAAGCTAACTGCACTCGTATCTGATCCTGCTGATGCGGTGGGAACACGTCGATAATACGTTCAATTGTCGGTGCCGCACCAATGGTATGCAAAGTAGAAAACACCAAATGTCCTGTTTCTGCTGCTGTAATTGCTGTAGAAATGGTATCCAAATCACGCATTTCTCCTACCAGGATAACATCCGGATCTTCACGCAATGCCGCACGGAGTGCTTTGTCATAGCTGGTAGTATCCAAACCAATTTCTCTCTGGTTTACAATCGCATTTTTATGATTATGCAAATATTCAATCGGATCTTCCAAGGTAATAATATGTACACGCTGTTCACTGTTAATTACGTCAATCAAAGAAGCCAGTGTAGTTGACTTACCACTTCCTGTTGGTCCTGTTACAAGAACCAGACCACGTTTCTTCTTTGTTAAATCAATCGTTGACCACGGAAGCCCTAACTTCGTTACGGATGGTATTGTTGTTTCCACAATACGGATAACTGCTGCATATGATCCACGCTGTCTGAAGGCATTCACACGGAATCTGCCTAATTCTCTTGTGTTATATGCAAAGTCAACTTCACCTTTTTCGTTGATGGTTGCTTGCTGATATGGCTTAAACATCGATTCAATGATAGTTTTTGCCATTTCCGGGGATAATATGTCATATTCTTCCATTTCATGCAGTACACCATTGATACGGCACTTAGGGCGAATTCCAACACTAATATGTAAATCCGATGCTCTACGTTCTTTTGCAGTTGCTAAGAGTTGTTCAATCGTCACTCCCACCTGTCATACCTCTCTTTTCTTTATCATTTCACATTAATCTTCATAGGTAATGCGCTTCATTTCTTCAATTGTTGTAATCCCCTGTAGCACGTAATCCATCGCTCCCATTCGCAGTGTCTTCATTCCCTCCTGCAATGCCACGCTTTCAATTACATCTGCTGTTTCTCCCCTGCTAATTGCCTTCTTTAACTTCGGTGTGATAGGCATAATTTCATACACACCAACTCTGCCATAATAACCATTACCGCCACATCTTACACATTCGTGATGTACCGCTTCTTTTATCATGACTTTACCCGGTTCATTTTCTTTACCTAACAGCCTCTTTTCATATTCATCCGCTTCCCGTTCCACACCACATACCGGGCAGACGCGTCGCAACAAACGTTGGGCAATAACACCCACAACCGAATCTGCAATCAGATAATTCTCAACGCCCATATCAGCAAGACGGGTGATTGTGCTCGCCGAACTATTTGTATGTAGTGTACTTACTACAAGATGTCCTGTGATAGATGCTTTTACGGCAATCTCCGCCGTCTCTTGATCTCGAATCTCACCAATCATGATGATATCCGGATCCTGTCGCAAAATCGAACGAAGCGCAGACGCAAACGTCAAACCTGCTTTCGGATTCACTTGCACCTGATTAATTCCATTCAGATTCGCTTCTACCGGGTCTTCTACCGTAATAATATTTACGCCCTCTACATTTAATTCACTCAATGCCGTGTACAAAGTTGTAGACTTACCACTTCCCGTCGGTCCTGTTACCAGAAGAATGCCGTTCGGATGGCTTAATATCTGGTCGAACTTTTCTAACTCGACAGGCGGAAATCCTAAGTCTTTTTTATCCCTTGTCAGACCTTTCTTCTGTGCCAGTCGCATAACAACTTTCTCACCATACACAGTCGGAAGCAACGACACACGGATATCGTATTCCTGCTTATCTACAATACTGGTTGCGCGTCCGTCCTGCGGTTTTCTCTTTTCAGAAATATCCAACCCACTAATAATCTTAATACGAGCGATTAACGCTGCATGAAGACTAATGTCGTGAAGCATTTCCTCCTGGAGCACACCATCCACTCGGAAGCGGATTCGCAGTCTGGTTGCCATTGGTTCAATATGTATATCACTTGCTCTCTTATGCACCGCCTGCTCAATTATCTGCTTAACAAGCTTTACAATCGGTGCTTCATTCAGCAATTCTTCATTTACTTCTTCTTCTACGTTTCTGGCTTTGTTCAGTTCCTCTCGTTCTCTCGTATACTGCTCTGCAACACGCAACGCCTCAGCATTACCATAATAACGGTCAATTGCCGCTGCAATATCTTTTTCTGTTGTCACATAGCACTGTACTTGAAATCCCGTGATAATAGCAATATCATCCATCGCACGGATATCAAGAGGATCACTCATAGCCACGTTTAATATATTCGGATTCTTTTCATTGAACCCAAAGGGTATAAGGCTATGCTTTCTCAGTAAAGTTTCATCTGTTAATTTTATAATCTCATCAGAGATTCGTAAATCAGCTAAATACACGCCCTCAATTCCTAGCTGATGTTGTAACCCCTCAACAATCTTAAGCTCCGTGGTAAATCCCAAATCCACCAACAGATTACCCAGTTTTACTCCTTTTCCCTCACCTTTCTGCGATTCCAGCGCCTGTTCTTTCTGTTCTTCTGTAATAACGCCATCTTCCACCAGCAAATCTCCCAGACGCTTTTTGCGGCCAAAGGATATTGGTCTGTTCATAGTTACACCCTCTCTATTCTGTCATTCCTGTAATTCAAGTTCCATCTTTTTCTCTGGCACAGTCATTATATACTATCGTATCACACTTTTCAACACTTTTTCGAAACTTTTTGTTAAAATTGACAACTTTCTTCGGCATTATGTCTATTTCTAACAGTATTGCAAGAATTTCATGTGCATTTTTACCCCTTTTTATTTTTACAAAAGAATGCTTTTTCCGGTTCCAACACTTAATTTTAGTCATTTTGTCACTTTTACGCCATTTATTACCAACTTTTCCCAACTAAAACCTAATGTACCTTCCATACTTCCTGCTTCCTTGTTAAAATCTAAAATACAGAAATGGATTATAACTTGAGTTTACCAGATATGCAACAGAAGCCAATGTAATGGCAAAGAGACACACCAGTTCCACTATCCATTTCATACTATCTTTGTTTTTTAACATTGCAAACAGGCGATTTGCCATCTTTTTCGGCAACTCTGTGGAAGCCACTATCAAAATAACAAACGTCAAAGCATACATCAGCAGATAATAAAGAGTATTATCATCAACTAAGCCTGCTCCACCCATACCAAACATCACCTTCAGATAATCCAGACCTTTTCCCATATTGTCAAAGGCAAAGATTACCCACCCAACGACTACAATACACAAGGTATATAGATGACTAAAACACGCATGCCATTTTTCCATCCATTTCATAAGAAATAACTTCTCTATCATAATCCAGAATCCGTAATACACACCCCATAACAGAAAGTTCCAAGCTGCCCCGTGCCAGATGCCGGTGAGGCACCATGTAATTGCCAGATTCCGTACCTGTTTCCCAAGTCCACACCGGTTACCGCCTAATGGGATATATACATATTCCCGAAACCAGCTTCCCAAGGAGATATGCCATCGTCTCCAGAACTCTGACACACTCTTTGACTGATACGGATAGTTGAAATTCTCTAAGAAACGGAATCCAAACATATTACCGAGCCCAATTGCCATATCTGAATATCCACTGAAATCAAAGTATATCTGAAAGGTATACGCAACTGCTCCCATCCACGCCATAAGAACTGTCATCTCTCCGGCAGCCATTGTGCTTATGGTATCCCAAAGGTAACCGATATTGTTGGCAAGAAGCACTTTCTTTCCCAGACCAATAACAAATCGGCGAATACCATAGGAAAACTGGTCTACATTTTCTTTACGCGCTATCAGCTGTTTTGCAATTGTCTTATACTGTACAATGGGCCCTGCCACCAACTGAGGAAACAACGCCACATACGTGCCAAATGCTATTATATCTTTCTGCGCTTTTGCCTGTCCCCTATAGACATCCACGGTATAAGACATTGTCTGAAAGGTGTAGAAAGAAATACCAATTGGCAATGCCAAGTTCAGCATAGGAATCTGTGTTCCCATCAGTCCATTTATACTTCCAATAAGAAAATCCGTATATTTGAAAAATCCAAGTACCAGAAGATTGATAACCATAGAAGACGCTACATAAAACTTTGCTTTCCTCCTATCTCCTGATTCTAAATATTTTTCCACCAGTCTTCCATGATTGTAATCGACCACTGTGGAAAACAACATAAGCAACACATACACCGGCTCACCCCATGCATAGAACACAAGACTTGCCAAAAACAAAAACAGATTCCGCCACTTTTTCGGTATAATGAAATATAATAACAAGACAACCGGCAAGAACCGGAACATAAACAAAAGACTGCTAAATACCATTTTCTTCTCATTCTCCCACTTCAATCATTACATTCTACAATACGCTGTAGTTATTTCAAATACGATATACCAATACATCGTTTCGTAAATACTTAGAGCGTGTTTGAATTACCAAACACGCTCTAAGTATCTGCTTTTCTACGACGATTATTCACGGAACATCTGAATACCGTCCCGTTTTTCACCTTCATACTTGCGATTTCGTCTTACGCTCATTATAAATGAAACTACATAATATACCAGCACTAACACTACAATACATTTTCCTGTATTATAAGAATAACTGTCTACAAATCCAACTATCAATTTCTGTAATATACCAAACATCAATACCGTATAGAGCCCCCATCCAAGACAGCTCTCCAAACAAAGGATTCCTTTATAATTAAAAGGCTTGTCCGTATAGTCCCACCAGACGCCTCCCATATAGCGTATCATCAGCTTTGCTGCTAAAAATTCTACCGCAGTAGCAAGCACCATACCTGCTATATATAATGCAATATAATTCCCTTCCAGCGGGCGCAACGTGAAATAAACGGTTAATGCACCAAATCCATAAATCGGACATATCGGCCCTCTAATAAATCCTCGGTTTGTAATCTTTTTGTTACAGATTGACATGTAAATGGATTCTGCAAGCCATCCCAAAATACTATATACCCAGAACCAGCTTGCAATATGATATATGTCGGTTCCAAAAAGCGGCATAGACCATACACTTTCTAACATAATTCTCCACTCCTTTTCCACTGCATATCTTATCAGATTCTCTTACAATACGCAATAAGCATTCGGTACTAATTTATTAATATTTTCTTTAGACCTTTTCGTTTGGATTTATAAACTACGAAAAAATCCCCCAGCCTAAGCTGGAGGATTGTAGCACATTAGTTATATTTTCTTTTTCTAGCGGCTTCAGATTTTTTCTTACGTTTTACGCTTGGCTTTTCGTAATGCTCTCTCTTACGAATCTCCTGCTGGATGCCAGCCTTAGCACAGTTTCTCTTAAATCTGCGTAAAGCGCTATCTAAAGTCTCGTTCTCTTTTACGATTACATTTGACATAGTATCACCTAACCTCCCTCCAGTTGCGTATTGTGCTAAATACAACTGATCGGGTATTTTTTTCGCACTATTAGAATTATAGCAGATTTTTTTTATACGTCAAGGGGTTTTTTATATTTTTTCCAAATTTTGTTGGCTACGAAATCTGGGACTCTAAAACTTCAACCGCTTTTGCTAACGCATCCGGAATACCTGCCGGGTTCTTGCCACCGGCTTGTGCCATATTCGGACGACCACCGCCGCCACCGCCTACAAGGGCTGCGATTCCTTTCACAAGATTTCCTGCGTGTGCACCTTTTTTCATAGCTTCGTCAGTTGCCATAGTTAAGAGGTTGACCTTACCATCCATTGCAGATGCAGCTACGATGACACCTTCTCCTAATTTAGCTTTTAATTCATCGCCTAAGTCACGGAGACGATTCATATCTACATTGTCTACCTGTACCGCTAAGAGTTTCACACCCTTTACTTCCTGTACCTGATCCATAACATCACCCAAGGCTTCTTTCGCAGCTTTGCTCTTTAAGGATTCGTTTTCGCTCTGTGCAGCTTTTAATTCTGCCATTAAGTGTGCAATCTTTTCCGGAACTTCGTGCGTTGTTGTCTTTAATACTTTTGCAGCTTCAACCAAGGTTGTTTCCATCTGCTTGTAGTAAGCAAACACACCATCTCCTGTCAATGCTTCCACACGGCGTACACCTGCTGCTACACCAGCTTCTGATACAATCTTGAAGGTTGTGATCATACCTGTATTTGCCACGTGTGTACCACCACATAATTCCTTGGAGAATTCGCCCATAGATACTACGCGAACGGTTTCTCCGTATTTTTCACCAAATAATGCCATAGCACCTGTCTTCTTCGCATCTTCGATAGACATTTCAGCTGTGACAACCGGTGTATTTTTCTGAATTTCTTCATTTACAATCGCTTCTACTTGGGCAATTTCCTCTGCTGTCATTGCGGAGAAATGTGCAAAGTCAAAACGAAGTCTGTCTGGTGTAACAAGGGAACCCTTCTGTTCTACATGAGAACCGAGAACGGTCTTCAATGCTTTCTGTAACAGGTGAGTTGCACTGTGGTTCTTACAAGTATCACGTCTACCTTTTTCACACACTTCCAAGCTTACGGTATCAGACACTTTCAACATGCCTTTTACCACTTTACCGACATGACCTACCTTGCCACCTTTCAACTTAATGGTGTCTACTACTTCAAACTCTCCGGACTCACAGCAAATGATACCCTTGTCACCTTCCTGACCACCCATGGTAGCGTAGAATGGTGTCTGCTCCACGATAATCGTTCCTGTCTCGCCATCTGATAATGCTTCTACTAATTCTGTTTCAGATGTCATCACGGTAATCTTCGAATCAAAGGTCAGATTGTCATAACCAACAAATTCTGTTGTAATTGCCGGGTCAATGGAATCATATACAGTAGCATCTGCACCCATATAGTTGGTAACTTCATGAGCATCTTTACCTTTCTTTCTCTGAATTTCCATTGCTGCCTTGAATCCTGCTTCGTCAACTTCAATCCCCTTTTCTTCTAAGATTTCCATTGTCAAATCTAACGGGAAGCCATATGTATCATACAGCTTAAATGCATCTTCACCAGCTAATACTTTCTTACCTTCTTTGGCTAATTTTTCTTCCATGTCTGCTAAGATTGTCAAGCCCTGGTCAATTGTTTTGTTAAATTTATCTTCTTCCTGTGTCAGTACTTTGAAGATAAATTCTTTCTTTTCTTCTAATTCCGGATAACCGTCCTTAGAACCTTCAATGACTGTTTCACATAATTTTGCTAAGAACTTTCCTTCAATCCCTAACAATCTTCCATGTCTTGCTGCACGACGAATCAAACGACGAAGCACATACCCTCTTCCTTCATTGGTTGGCATAATACCATCCGATATCATAAAGGAGGCGGAACGGATATGGTCTGTGATAACACGGATAGACATGTCCTTCTTAGAGTCTAATTTGTATTCTGTATGAGCAAATTCGCAGACTTTGTTACGAAGTGCTTCTAAGGTATCTACATCAAAAATAGAATCCACGTCCTGAACAACTACAGCAAGACGCTCTAATCCCATACCAGTATCAATGTTTTTCTGCACTAATTCTGTGTAGTTGCCTTCTCCATCATTTTCAAACTGGGTAAATACGTTGTTCCAAATCTCCATGAAACGGTCACATTCACAACCCACTTTACAATCCGGACTGCCGCATCCGTATTTCACACCACGGTCATAATAAATCTCTGAACACGGACCACAAGGACCTGCACCATGCTCCCAGAAGTTGTCTTCTTTTCCTAATCTTGTAATCTTATCAGCCGGTATACCAATCTCCTTGTTCCAGATATCAAACGCTTCATCATCATCTAAATATACAGACGGATACAAGCGGTCTGCTTCTAAGCCTACTACTTCTGTCAAGAACTCCCATGACCAGTGAATGGCTTCTGTCTTGAAGTAATCGCCAAAAGAGAAATTACCCAACATCTCAAAGAAGGTACCGTGACGTGCTGTCTTACCGATGTTTTCAATATCGCCGGTACGAATGCATTTCTGGCAGGTAGTTACACGTTTTCTTGGCGGAATCTCCTGACCGGTAAAATATGGCTTAAGAGGAGCCATACCAGAATTAATAATCAACAAACTCTTGTCATTATGCGGAACAAGAGAAAAACTTTTCATCACAAGATGATCCTTGCTTGCAAAAAAATCAAGATACATCTTTCGCAGTTCATTTACACCATACTTTTTCACAATTGTTTCCTCCTAGATATTCATATCATTTTTATATACAAGGTTCCAAACAACATTGCGATTCCCCAGTATACAAAAACATAGAATAACTATCCGGCGAACCGAATAGTTATTCCTGAATGTTATACTTCCTTATTTTCTTCGTTTTTTCTTTTCCTTAATGTGGTGCCAATAAACACCGCCAAACCTACTACTCCAACACTTAATGCGAAGCATAGTACATAATTAAAAATGGAATTAAAAACTATTGACATTGTATCACCCTTGCCTTTCTTTATACTCAGTTACATTCCAAGGAACGCAATTTATTCTCCTCATTTTATGATAGCACAGACACCCTTGTATTTCAAGAAATTTATGCACTACCTTGTGCTCATCAATTCTTCAATTGCAAACTTTAAGCCATCTACAGTAAGTGGATAGGTTTTAAACAATGATGCACATGCATTTTCTGACTCCAACCATTCTAGTTTTGCCACATTTGCATGGTATCTTGGATTCAGCCAGACAATCTTCTTGTACTTTCTCTTTACCCACTGCAGCCACTCATAACCGGACAGACCATTATTCGGTCCACGCGAATTACCGGTTGGGCTAAACAGTTCCTCTGGTGCCATTGCCGCATCTCCGACAATCACCACTTTGTAATCACTAGACAGATTCTTAAACAACCACTCTGTCTCTACCCACTCTCCATACTCACATTCCGGTGAAGTATACACATGACTGTATATACAGTTGTGGAAATAATAAGTCTTTACATCCTTGAAATGGTTGGCTTTATCTACTGCCTGAAACAGATTATTACACATGCTGGCAAATGGAATCATAGTTCCACCGGAATCAAACAACAAGAGTAGTTTCACCGTATTTTTTCGTGGTTTCTCGTACTCAATCTGTAAATATCCTCCGTTGTTGCAGGTCGCGTCTACTGTTCCATCCAAATCCAGCTCTGTTCTCGGTGCATCAATCTGTGCAGAAAACTGGCGAAGTCTTCGGAATGCCACCTGAAATTGTCGCATATTTAGTGCTTTATCTCTTCGGAAATCCTGGAACTTTCGTTCTCCAACCACCGCAAACGCCGAACGTAAGACTGATTTTCCTCCGATACGCATTCCTCCCGGTATTCTACCTGTATTACCGAAGGTAGAGCTTCCGTTGGTACCAATCCAGTAAGTTCCGCCGTCATGCTGGGAGGTCTGTTCTGACTTTCTGTCCTCGAACATTTCCTCCACTTCTTCTTTGGATATCTCCTCAGAACGTGTCTTATACAGTTCCTCGTTAGAACGATCCGGTTCAATATCATCCGGCTTTGTCAAGAATTCCATTATGGCATCCGGTACCTGATAGCCGTGCTTAAAATTCTTAAAATATTCTGCAAATGCAACGTCAAACTTGTCATAATCTGCTTCTGATTTTACCAGAATCATACGTGCTACATAGTAGAATTTATTAATATTCGACTCACAAAGCCCTTTATCCAAAGCATCCATCAAAGTGAGCCATTCTGTCAGTGATACATCTAATCCCTTTGCTTTTAAAATATAAAAAAACGGACTAAACATCGGCTCTCCTTTTCTTAAATATGGTCAGGTCTTCGTCCTTCTTCAGCAAAATACCTAAGTACGGCATCTTTTCACTGATTTCCTCTGCTGTAATACCACCTAAAATCAATGCATGAAGCCAGTCAATCAGTTCTGATGTACTTGGTTTCTTGCGAATGTCACGAAGACTTCGAATCCAATAGAACTCTTTCATTGCCTGCTCTAATAAATGTTCTTCTAATTTTTCAAAATGTACATCAACAATTTCTTTCATCAATTCCTGATCCGGGAATTCAATGAAATGGAAAATACATCTTCTTAAGAATGCATCCGGCAGTTCTTTTTCTGCATTGGAAGTAATAATTACAATCGGACGTTTTTTTGCTTTTACCGTGCGCTTTGTCTCATGTATGTAAAATTCCATCTGATCTAATTCCCATAACAAGTCATTTGGGAACTCAAGATCTGCCTTATCGATTTCGTCAATCAATAATACTACCTGGTCTTCTGATTCAAAAGCCTCTCCCATTTTACCAAGCTTGATATATTTAGACACATCATCCACACCGGCTTCCCCAAACTGGCTGTCATACAGTCTCTGTACCGTATCATATACATACAAGCCTTCCTGCGCCTTTGTAGTGGATTTGATGTTCCAGATTAACAGCTTCTTGCCTAATGACTGGGCAATCGCTTTCGCTAACATGGTTTTTCCGGTTCCCGGCTCTCCCTTAATCAACAATGGTTTTTCCAAAGCCATGGCAATGTTGACGCTTGCCATTAATTCTTCCGACGCCACATACGTTTCTGAGCCGTTGAATCCTGTTACTTTTTCCTCTGCCATTTCTACACTCCTATTCTGCATATTCATATTTTTTGTCTCTGCACATTAATTCATTCACTGCTTCTCTTGGATTTTTATTTTCAAATAATACCTTATTTACCTGCTCAATAATCGGTAGCTGAACATCGTATTTTTCAGCTAATTCCATTGCGGATTTGGCAGAATAGATGCCTTCTACTACCATCTTTACTTCTTTTACCGCTTCATCCATGGTATATCCTTTTCCTAACAAAATACCAGCTCTGCGGTTACGGCTGTGCATACTGCCACAGGTTACAATCAAGTCACCAATTCCTGTTAAACCATTAAAGGTTTCGCTGTTCCCCCCCATCGCTACACCTAAACGACGGATTTCTGCGATTCCTCTGGTCATCAATGCCGCTTTTGTATTGTCTCCGTATTCCAGACCGTCTGCAATTCCGGCAGCCAGTGCAATCACATTTTTCAAAGCACCGCCTAATTCAATACCAATCAAATCATCGCTGGTATACACGCGGAAAAATTCATTCATAAATACAGACTGTATATACTCCGCATCTTTTATGTCCTTTGCGCCGGCAACTACTGTTGTCGGAATGCCTTTGCCAACTTCCTCTGCATGACTTGGTCCGGATAATACACAGGCTTTTACGCCCGGCGCTTCTTCTTCAATAATGTCTGTCAGTGTCATCATTGTTTTTTCTTCGATACCCTTTGCCACATTGACAATCATGGTACCCGGCTTCACATATGGCGCCATCTGCTTCGCCGTACTACGCACAAAAGTAGATGGCACTGCCATTACGATCATATCTTTGTCTTTCAATGCTTCTGCAATATCTGTAGTAAATCTTGTATCTTCTGCAAGTATTACACCCGGAAGCTTATCTACTTGTTCTCTTTTTTCCTTCAGCATAGCAATCTCTGCATCCAGTGCTGACCAGACAGTTACTTTATGACCATTTTTCTGTAAAACCCAGCACAATGCCATTCCCCAGCTTCCGGCACCTAACATACCTATATTTTTCATACTCTGCATATTCCTTCCTAGTCGTTATCCGGCTTCTTAAAAAGATATATTTTTCCTTCTTCCTTATGTATCAAACGCTTGATATTCGGAATGTGTTTGTAATATGCTTCCGCAGTTAAGAGTGCTATGATAATGTAAATCTCTGTAAGCTGTTCCGCCGGGATATGAAAATAACCTAGCTGTCCAAACACAACTACCTCAATCAGGAAGCTTGCATACATAAACAAAGATCCAACTGAAACGTAATGTGTCAATGTAAAAGCTGATGCAAATGTAATAATTCCCAACAATGCAAAAAACGGATGCAATCCAAGCATCATACCACCGCTGGCAGCAATACCTTTTCCACCTTTGAATTTCAGATAGAAAGGATAGTTATGCCCAACGATTACGCCTACACCAGTGTAAAACTTAAGTACTGTAGCAATCTCCGGATGCAATCTTCCCACAAGAAGATAGCCAACACCAATTGCAATCGCACACTTCAGCACATCGCCTAAAAAAGTAATGGCACCTGCTTTTTTTCCCAAGGTGCGGAGAGCATTGGTTGTTCCGGCATTTCCACTTCCCTGTGTTCGGATATCAATACCATGCAACCTTCCATAAATATAACCCGTCTGAAACAGACCAAAACAATAACCGATTACGATACATAGGATTCTTTCTAACATAATTCCAACCTCTATTCTATTTTGATTCGTAACTATCCACTATTTTCATCGTTACTTTGATTCTTTCCTTTCTCTGATAAAGAATTTTATTGGTGTTCCCCGGAAGCCAAATGTATTTCGAATCTGGTTCTCAATATATCTGGTATAAGAGAAGTGCATCAAGTCTTTATCGTTGACAAAAATAACAAAGGTTGGAGGCTTTACTGCAACCTGTGTAATATAATACAAACGAAGGCGTTTTCCCTTGTCTGACGGCGGCTGCTGCATCGCTACCGCTTCTGCCATAATCTCATTTAACACACCGGTTGCCACTCTCATAGAATGATTCTCAATTACCATGTCGATAAGTGGAAATAATTTCTGCAAACGCTGTCCACTTTCCGCTGATACAAATATCATTTCTGCATATTGCATATAAGAAAGTGTGTTGCGGATCTTCTTCTCATATTCCGTAGCTGTCTTATCGTTCTTCTCAATTTTGTCCCATTTGTTTACTACAATGATAACACCCTTACCACGGTCATGGGCAATACCGGCAATCTTCGCATCCTGCTCTGTCACGCCTTCTGACGCGTCAATTACCATAAGGACCACATCAGCGCGCTCTACAGCACTAACCGTTCTTAATATCATGTAACGCTCTAACTCTTCTTTAATCTTGTTCTTACGACGCAGACCTGCGGTATCAATAAATACATATTCTTTTCCATGGTTTTTTACAACAGTATCTACCGCATCTCTTGTTGTTCCGGCAATATCCGATACAATCAGACGATTCTCGCCTAAAAGTCGGTTAATGATAGAAGATTTTCCTACGTTTGGCTTACCCACAATGGCAACACGCGGTCTGTCATCTTCTTCCTCTACTCCTGCACCCTCCGGAAAATGAGAAATGACTTCATCTAACATTTCCCCTAATCCTAATCTGGACGCAGCAGATATCGGAAATGGTTCTCCTATTCCCAGGTTATAAAATTCATAAACGTCCGGCATGAACTTTTCGAAGCTGTCTACTTTGTTGACTACCAGAATCACTGGCTTATGGGAACGTCGTAACATATCTGCCACCTTGGAGTCTGCATCGGTAAGTCCCTGTCTTACATCTACCATAAACATAATCACATCTGCGGTATCAATAGCGATCTGTGCCTGTTCACGCATCTGTGACAAAATAATATCCTTACTCTCCGGCTCAATACCACCGGTATCAATCATCGTAAATTCTTTATCTAACCAGCTCACATCTGCATAAATTCTATCTCTTGTAATACCTGGTGTATCTTTTACGATTGAAATTCTCTCTCCTGCTAATACATTAAACAATGTGGATTTTCCTACATTTGGTCTTCCTACCACTGCTACGATTGGCTTACTCATAGTCGTTATTTCCTTTCTCACTCTGTCTGTATCATCGTTTGTACCAGACCCTGTCCACTGGATTTTACAATATGAAGCGGTACTTGTAAAGTCTTTTCCATTTCTTCTACTGTGACATCATCCAGAAAAACAGGCTCTCCCATGCGCAACATATTTTCCGGCAGATACAAACCATCTCCTAATGGCTTACCTTGTAACTGCTTCATAATATCCTGCCCGGTCAACAGTCCGCTCACAGTAATCCGCTCCCCAAAGAATTCATTGACAATGGGATATACATGAATCTTCACATTTGGGAATTTTTGTTCTATCTTTGCCATGAGATTTTTCATGATATCTCCAATCAGCGTTCCGCATATGGCGGAGCATTCTTTTACTCTGTCGTCGCCATGCACTGCTGCTAATTCTTCCTCAAAGATATCCTGAAGATAGCGCACCATACCTACTCCATTCTCATATTGCAGATATCCATCATAATTTTCTTCTTCCGGCAAAGGTAAGCCTGCCATCAGATACCACTCATCTCCTGCATGTATGAAATGGGTTCCATGCTCCCTAAACAGCTTATCCTGCCATTTGTGTATCATAGCAAGTACTTCTAGTGCATCTTCCTTTGTAAATGGCTCTAGCGGATATAATCCTTCCCGGTACTTTGACAATCCCACCGGCACAACTGACACACTTTTTAAATAAGGAATGTACTCACTCATCTTCTGAATGGAGAACTCTAATTCTTTTCCATCATTCACACCTTTGCAAAGTACAATCTGCCCATTCATTTCAATCCCGGCTTCATAAAGCCTGTCTACTTTCTTTAAGGCATCTCCTGCAAAACGGTTGTGCAACATCTTGCAACGCAGTTCTGGATTCATTGTCTGAAAAGACACATTGATTGGTTCTAAATGATACCGGATAATTCTGTCTATATCATGATCAGACATATTGGTAAGTGTCACATAATTTCCTTGTAAAAAAGACAATCTGGAATCATCATCTTTAAAATATAATGTTTCCCGCATTCCCTTTGGCATCTGGTCAATAAAGCAGAAAATGCACTTGTTATGACAGGAACGATACTCATCCATCAGACCATTCTCGAATTCGATTCCCAATTCCTCATTATAGTCTTTCTCGATTTCTAATTCCCATTCTTCCCCATTTGCTTTTTGTACCAATAGTTCTAAATATTCATCATTTACAAGAAAACGGTAATCAAATACATCTTCTATTTCACTGCCATTAATGGACAAAAGGCGGTCACCTGGTTCAATCTCTAATTCTTCCGCAATACTCCCCGGCAACACCTTGCTGATTCTGTGTTCACGTTTTTTCATAGCTAACTCTTAACTTTCTTTTTGTTCTATGCAATTGTTCCGAGCCATACTGGCGAACGATACCCCATCGGCATGGCACGAAACAGTCACTTTTTATTTTACCCGACAGAATAGAAAAAAGCAAGGTTACTGATATTTTTTTATCTTTCAGGCTCTTTTCTCTTGACTGAACTCTGTAAGAATGTTATAAATTATGTGTTAAGGTTTAAAAAAATATATTAGAAATACTTTCACGGAGGAAATTATGCCAAATTTTGAAGCTCTTGAAGATACCATACCACTAGCCCCTTTGAAGCTTGCTGTACACCCTAGTTGTGCAGAATTAGCAAAAGGTGTAGATGATTATTTAGTTTCTTTTCGTAAGGAAACTCCTATTTCTAAATCATCTGCGATTCATTTCCATGGATATGTAGAAAATTCATACATTGTTGATTCTGCCTGCCCTAGATTCGGTTCAGGTGAAGCAAAAGGTACTTACAACGATTCTATTCGTGGTGCTGACCTTTTCATCATGGCAGATGTTTGTAATTACAGCTTAACTTATTCGGTATGCGGATACGAAAATCACATGTCACCAGATGATATTTATTCTGATATCAAACGTCTGATTGCAGCTGCTACCGGAAAGGCCCGTCGTATTTCTGTTATCATGCCTTTCTTATATGAAAGCCGTCAGCATAAGAGAACAAAACGCGAATCCTTAGACTGTTCTTTAGCATTACAGGAATTAGTAAACATGGGTGCATCCAACATTATTACTTTTGATGCTCATGACCCACGCGTGGTAAATGCAATTCCTATGAGTGGCTTCGACAATTACATGCCTACTTACCAGTTTATCAAGGCATTATTAAAGAAAAAACCGGATATCAAGATTGACAATGAACATTTAATGATCATCAGCCCGGACGAAGGTGCTATGGCTCGTGCTATTTATTTCTCTAACGTATTAGGCGTTGATATGGGTATGTTCTATAAGAGACGCGACTATTCTACCATCGTAAATGGTAAAAACCCTATCGTTGCTCATGAGTTCTTAGGTGATTCTGTCGAGGGCAAGGATGTTATTATCATTGATGATATGATTTCATCTGGTGAAAGTATGTTAGATACTGCTAAGATGTTAAAGGAGCGCAAGGCAAAACGTGTATTTGTCTGCACTACTTTTGGTTTGTTTACGGATGGTTTTGACAAGTTCGATGAATTCTATGAGAAAGGATACATTGATCTTATCATCACTACGAATCTGAACTATAGAAAACCGGAATTATTAACAAAACCATACTATGCTGAGGCTGATATGACTAAATTCCTGGCTTCTATCATTGATATTTTAAATCATGATTTGTCTACGAATACAGTTCTTAGTCCTACTGATAAGATTCATAAATTGATTCATAAGTTTAATAATGGGATTGAATTTTAGGAAATGTAAAGAGCCAGCGCAATTGGATGCGCTGGTTCTTTTTCGATCAGATATTAAATTTCGGATTTGTGGGTGTGTCAAGTGTGTTAGTCAACCGTCCGGCAGAGAGAGGGGCTGTTCGGAAAGGTATTAGTGATTTTTAGAGGGTTGGATTGGTGCGTTAAGCGGAAAAATATAGTTGTCTGAGCTTGCGAGTTCTATATTTTTCCGCTTGTCCTTAGCGCCAATTCGAGCCTCTTAGAATCACTTATACCTTGGAGCCTGCCCCATTTCCCAATCT